>JAZNJN010000099.1:0-2682 GCA_045578025.1 Faecousia sp.
TGACAGTTTTGTGAATGTGCGCTTGCCACTGGCAAGCGATGGATTTGAATCCGCTGCGCGGAGCACCACCCCCTTTACACAAGGGGGCCTTAGAAAGCTAAACGATCATTTACCGCACCTGGCAAAGCCCCGCGTCGAATACGACGCGGGGCACATCTTATTCTTCTCTTTGCTGGAAGGCCTCGGGGTCGAAGGTGATGACGGTGTAGATCTTCTGTCCTTCCTGCTCCGTGAGCTGCTGCTCCAGTTTTGTCTGGATCGCCTTTTCCTGCCCTTTCATGGAAATAGGCAGGCAGACATCGAAAATCAGATTGGTATGCCCCTCGCCCTTGACCATACGGAAATCATGGGTCATCAATCGGGGGTCGATCTGTGCAAGGAGCGCTTTTACCGCCCCATGAAGCCGGTTTAGCTCCGGATCGTCGGTGACCACCGGGTCGTAGTGGATCACCAGATGGATATTGTGGCTTTTCAGGCACTCCCGCTCCATATCGTCGATGAGCTCATGGCACAGCAACGGATCTTCCCGATTATCCATCTCCACATGCAAGGTGGCAAACCGCTGCCCCGGGCCGTAATCATGGACCATCAGATCGTGATAGCCCAGCACCTTGGGTTGCTGGTTTACATAATCCACAATCAATTCCCGCAGTTCGGGGCTCGCTGCCTCGCCAAGCAAGGGGCTGATGGTCTGCTTTGCCAGCTGTGCGCCGCTCCAGAGAATAAACAGCGCCACAAAAAGACCCACGGCGCCATCGATATGCCAACCGGAGAACTTTTCCACCACACCTGCTACTAAAACTGCGCCGGTGGAGATGCAGTCATTGCGGCTGTCTGCCGCGGTGGCTTGCAGGGCAGCAGAGCTGATGCTCCGCCCCAGCTTTCCGTTGAACAGCGACAGCCAGAGCTTGACCCCGATGGACCCCAGCAGTACCAGGGCTGTCAGCCAGGAAAAGACCACATCCTCTGGGTGCAGCAGCTTTTGCACCGAGGTCTTTGCCAGTTCAAAGCCGATGACCACGATCATCGCCGCCACCGCGAGACCACTTAAGTATTCAAACCGGGCATGGCCGTAGGGGTGATCCTCGTCCGCTGGCTTTTCCGCCAGCTTAAACCCCAGCAAAGTCACGATGGCGCTGGAGGCATCGGATAAATTGTTCATAGCATCGGCGGTGATGGACACAGATCCCGCCAATGTTCCCACCGCCAGCTTGCCGGTAAACAGCAGGACATTACATAGAATTCCCACAACGCCGGACAGCTTTCCCACCACGGTGCGCCGGGCAGCCCCATCCAGATTTTTCTTAACAAAAAGACGCAGTAAAAGCGCTGTCATGGTCTTTCCTCCTATCGAAAACCCTGTCGAAACGGGACTCTACTGCCAGTAGAGTCCCATTTTCTCCCCGCCGGAGATATGGATAAGGGCGGTTTCTCTGAAAGGCAGGGTGACTTTTTGGGTATGCTGTATTATGCTGTAAACGAAAAGCACAGCGGCTTTTTCCATTATACTGGAAACCCTCCCCGCTGTCTAGATTATTTTAGGAGCGTGTATCCCCATGTCCAATTTTAAGATCATTACCGATTCCGCCTGCGATCTGCCCAAGGCAATGCTGCAGGAATTGAATGTTATCACTATTCCGCTGACTGTCAATTTCCGGGGCGAGGAGCGCCGGGACAGCGTTGAGAATGCCGATGTCAAAGAACTGTACGATGCCATGCGTGGGGGCGAAGTTGCCACCACCTCTGCTGTCAATCCGGAAGGCTGGGCAAATGTGATCGAGCCTGCCTTGGCAGAGGGTCACGATGCCCTGGTGCTGGCGTTTTCCTCGGGATTAAGCACTACTTACCAGTCCGCTGTCATCGCAGCGAATGAGCTGCAGGAAAAATACCCTGAAAGAACGATCAAGGTGGTAGACACCCGCGCTGCCGCACTGGGTCAGGGCCTGTTTGTGTATCATGTGTGCAAAAAGCGGGATACCGGCCTCTCTCTGGAGGATCTGGCAATGTGGGCGGAGGAGAACAGAGACCATCTCGCCCACTGGTTTACCGTGGATGACCTTGTGTATCTGAAGCGGGGCGGCAGAGTCAGCGCGGCGACCGCCGTTTTGGGCGCTATGCTGAACATCAAGCCGGTGCTCCATGTGGACAACGAGGGCCACCTCATCAGCCGGGAAAAGGTCCGGGGCAGAAAGGCCGCCATCGCATCTCTCGCCGCAAAGCCCGGTCAGCTGGGCGGAGAAAACAACGACATCATGTTCATCTGCCAGGCCGACTGCATGGACGATGCCAACACCCTGGCCAACCTGGTGAAGGAAAAATACGGTGTCAAGGAAGTGTTCATCGGCAATCTGGGCGCGGTGATCGGCTCCCATGCCGGCCCCGGCACATTGGCGCTGTTCTTCATGGGCAAGGAAAAGTAAAGGGTCGTTTAGTTTTCTAAGGCCCCCTTGTGCAAAGGGGGTGGTGCTCCGCGCAGCGGATTCAAATCCATCGCTTGCCAGTGGCAAGCGCACATTCACAAAACTGTCACGCGGACAGCGTGACTGGGGGATTGACAATCCCTCCGTCAGCCTGTTCGGCTGACACCTCCCTTTACACAAGGGAGGCTCGCGCTGCGCGCTCCATTACGCATATAAACGATCATTTATCACAAGATATACAAACCGGGCTGCTTAAGCAGCC
>JAZNJN010000100.1:0-8675 GCA_045578025.1 Faecousia sp.
AAATGCAAACGATTCCCGTACGGGTCACCAGCTTTGCGCCTTTTTTTTTGGGGGGGGGGTAAAGAAAAGGCTCCCTTGTGCAAAGGGTAGATTCCCCCGCTAACGGGGGAAATGTCCGCAAAGCGGACAAAGGGGGCGCGGGCCCTGCAGGGCTGTCACGCGAACAGCGTGACTGAGGGATTGTCTATTTTCGACACGGAACAACCCCTTCGTCAAAAATCAGAGATTTTTGCCACCTCCCCTTACACAGGGGAGGCTTCTTGCTGTTTAATCAATTCCCATACCTTTTCCGCAATCTGGCAGGCAGGCTCGTAGGGGCAAGACCCGTAGCAGCAGTCGATCTCCCACTGTCCGTCCTCTTCCTCCACCGCAACCATGCGGCTGGCGTCCATGCTGCGGCAGTAGCCGCTGATAAATTCTTCCATTACGCATCCTCCAAAATACAGAATCCCATAGGAGCGAGTTGCAAATTGTGCAGATTGTGGCTCATCAGCATGTTCCCTGCGGGGATCTTCCAATCTTCGTTGCTCCGATTCAAATAAATGCGCAGGGTTTTGCCGTTATAACTGCGGGTAAAGCCCACTTTCTGCCCAACTGCATGGAAGAACCGGATATCACCCAAGCGCAGGGCATCCTGCTCCCGGCGCAGCCGTCCCAACTGGCGGAAATGGCCCAGCAGAATGGGATCTTCCTTGCCCCAGGGGTAGGTGCGGCGGTTGAAGGGATCTTTGTGACCGGCCATGCCTGCCTCGTCACCATAGTACAGGCTGGGGCTGCCCGGCAGAGTGTACTGGAGTGCTGCTGCAAAGAAAAGCCGTTCCTGAGCCAGCGCGTATTGCTCCTCGCTCAGCTTCCGTTGGGCAAGCTGTTCCCGGCTGCCATCGAAATCGTCTACCAGGGCGGTGAGGATCCGGGGAGTATCGTGAGTGCCCAGCAGATTCATGTTGCAAAGCACCACTTCCGGGGGATAATTTTCTGCGATTGTCATGACGGTGTTTTTAAGATGACCTCCGTCATCACTGCCTCGCAGGAAGTTCAAAATTGCGGTGCGGAAGGGGTAATTCATCACGCTGTCCAGTGTGCCGTCCACAAAATAGCGGCAACGGCGGCCGTAGGCCACCTTATTGGAGGCGTCTTCCCATACCTCTCCCATAAGCAGGGCGTCGGGTTTGGTTTCCCGAATCCGCTTTTTCAGCAGCGCCAAAAATTCGCTGGGCAGCTCGTCGGCAACATCCAGACGGAAACCGTCGCAGCCTGCATTTAGCCAGTGGGCCACCACACTATTGCTCCCGGTGATGATGTATTCCATAAAGGCGGGGTCCATTTTGTTTACGGTAGGCAGGGTATCAAAATCCCACCAGGCGTTATAGCTGTCCGGCCAGCGGCGGAAGGTGTACCAGCTGTGGTAGGGGGATTTTTCGGACTGGTAAGCGCCGATTCCGGGGAATGTGCCGAACTTATTAAAGTACAGGCTGTCCGCGCCGGTGTGGGAGTACACGCCGTCCAGAATCACCTTGATACCAAGGGCGTGGGCGGCACCGCACAAGGTCGTGAAATCTTCCATGGTACCCAGCATGGGGTCAGGGGTTTTGTAGTCGCCGGTGTCGTAGCGGTGGCTGGAAAAGCTTTTGGAGATGGGATTCAGATAGAGGATATCCGTACCCAGAGAGGCGATATAGGGGAGCTTTTCCGTGATACCCCGGAAGTTGCCGCCAAAGAAGTCGTTATTCAGCACCTCGCCCTTGGGGGTGGGCCGCCAATCCACTTCATCAGACCAATTTTCATGGACGGTGTAGGGCCGCAGCTTGCCAGTGAGGTCACAGTTCCCGGACTTGTAAAACCGGTCGGGGAAGATCTGGTAAATGGTTGCGCCTCTTGCCCATTCCGGGGTGACAAAGTCTTTAGGAACGCAGGACACCTGCCAGCAGTCGCCAGCTTCCATGTTGGTATCGTCGCCATACTTGAACAGGCGGAAACCGCCGGTACTGCCAACGATATAGAAATAATAGAAATAAAGACCCGGCTGGGCAAAGGAAAAGCTGCCCCGGAAATGCTGATACCAGCCCTGTTCCTGTACGAGGGACAGGGGTACAGTCATGGCATGACTGCCATCCTCATGGCTTACCACACACTCCACCCGGAAAGCGCCCACGGTGGCGGGAATGTGGATGGTAAGGGTGCAGTCCTGCCCGGGGGTCAGTGTGCCGAAGGGGTCTTTGAATTGTAACTCTTTGCTGTTGAACAAAATACGCATAGCGTTCTCCTGTGTGTTATCATGCCTTAAATTATACACCAAAATCTGCAAAAAGGGAAGAAAAACAGGAGCGGAATTTCCGCTCCGGTCAAAATATTTGCTTAGCCGCGCATTCTGCGGAACAGCTCCATATAGCGGCCGGCAGGCTGATCCCAACTGAAGTTTTGACACATATCCCGGTGCTGCAGCGCACGGAAGCCCTCGGGGTTGTGGTGATACAGGTGCAAGCAGCGCTTGATGGCGGCCAGGAAATCGTCGGCATTGTAGCTTTGGAAGGTAAAGCCCAGGCCGGTTGCGCCGTTTTCATCGGCAGGGGGAACGGTGTCCTTCAGACCGCCGGTGGCATGGACCACGGGCACAGTGCCGTAGCGCATGGCGTTCATCTGACTGAGGCCGCAGGGCTCAGATTTAGAGGGCATCAGATAGATGTCGCCGCCGGCATAGATCCGGGCAGCGAGGCCCAAATTGAAGGTGATCTTTGCCGCTACTTGATCGGGGTGCTCGGCCGCCAGCTCCGAGAAGAATTTCTCGAACTGGTATTCGCCGGTGCCCAGAATCAGAATCTGGCAATCTTCTTCCTGCAAGAGTCTGCGGGCGATGTAGCAAAGAAGATCCAGTCCCTTGTGTCCGGCAAGCCGGGTGACCATGACCATCAGCGGCACATCCTTCACCGGCAGACCCACTTCCTTTTGGAGGGCGGCCTTACAGGCGGCTTTGCCTTCCCGGAAAGTGTCCGCATTGTAATGAGCACTCAGGGCGGGGTCGATTTCCGGATTAAAGGTGGTCACATCGATGCCGTTGGTGATGCCGGTAAGCTTCCAGCTGGCGCTGGAGATGACGCTGTCCAGCCCGTGGGCATAATAGGGGTACATCAGTTCCCGGGCGTAGGTCTCGGAAACAGTAGTGACCATGTCGCAGGTCTCGATGGCGCCCTTCATCATGTTCACTGCACCGTTCATGTCCATGGTACCCCGGTACTCCCAGGGAAGACCCAGCACATCATCGAAGAAGCCGGCGTGGGCCCAGCCCTGGTACTCGATGTTATGGATGGTGTACATGCATTTGGTGTCCGGGAACTGGTGGCGGTACATGGCTTTCAGGTAGGTGGGCACCATAGCCGTCTGCCAGTCGTTACACTGGATCACATCGGGGATATAGCCGATGCGGCTCATGGCATCCAGGCAGGCCTTGGAGAAGAATGCGAAGCGCTCGCTGTCATCGCCGTGGCCGTAGATGGCACTGTCCCGCCCGCCGAAGTAGTAATCGCTGTCGATGAAGTAAACGGTAACGCCCTTGCTGCCGCCCTTCAGCCGCATCAGACCGGCGTACTGTTTCCGCCAGCCGAGAGTCACATCCCAGTAGCAGATCTGCTCGGTGGGATAGGCGGGATTTTCCTTGATCTTTTTATAATAAGGAAGGATGAGAACCACCTCGTTGCCCGGAATGCGGGCAAGCGCGGAGGGGAGTGCTTCCATGACATCGCCCAGCCCGCCGGACTTGATATAGGGCGCGCCCTCGGAAGCGAGGATGGCTATTCTCATACGGTTTCTCCTCTTTTGATGATGATGGGATTCTTGGGTGTACCGCACAGCCGGGAGCCCGGACGGACGGTGACATCCTTGTCAAGAATTGCATATTTCAGATTACTGCCTTCGCCCACGACAGTGTCGTTCATGATGATGCAGTCTTCCACTTCTGCGCCCTCGCACACGGTGACATTGCGGAACAGCACGGAATTTTCCGCCTCGCCGTCCAAAATACAGCCGTCTGCTACGATGCAGTTTTCGATCTCACAGTTTTCACCGTAGTAGCTGGGCACACGGTCGCGGACCTTGGTAAAGACAGGGTGATTGCCGTGGAACAGGTCGTGGCGGATCTCTTTCTCGATCAGCGCCATGGTGTTGCGGAAATATTCTTCCACAGAGTCATTGTAAAGTGCCACGCCGTCAAAGGGATAGACATTGACGGTGATCTCCTTTTTCTGCCACTGACCCAGCACCAGATCCCGGTCCATGTGGAACAGATTCCGGGCGATGAATTCCCGCACCTTGCTTCGCAGATACTTCTTGGATAGCACGAAGACGTCCATGGAAGCCACATAGTCCTTGGGGGCGATGTAGTCGACAGCCATATCGGTAACATTGCCCTTGCTGTCCAGTTTCAGGGCAAGATCGATCTGCTTTTCACCGTTGCAGATGCCGTCTTTGGTGACCACGGTGATATCTTTGCCGCTTTCCATGTGAGAGGCAATGACCTTGTTCAGATCCATGTTGGAAAGGATGGCGGAGTCTGCCATGACCACATACTCATCCTCCGGACCGAATTCCAAAAAGCCCATGGCGGTGTGCAAAGCTTCCAGCTTACCGTGGTAGCTGTCGGTGGCGGACATGGCATAGGGGGTCAGAAATTCCAGACCGCCCTCTTCCAGCTCCAAGCCCCATTCTTCACCGGAGCCGATGTGATTCATCAGACTCTGGTAATTGTGGCGGGAGATAATGCCCACATGGCGGATGCCGGCAGCGGCCATATTGGACAGGTGAAAGTCCACCTGACGGTAGCGGCCGCCAAAGGGAAGGCTGGCCATGGTGCGCTTGTTGGTCAGTTCGCCCAGGGTTGCGTCGTTGGCGAAAATGATACCCATTACATTCATGTTACCTTCCTCCTTTACCGCATTTCACCGGGCAGAAGCACGGTGTTTTCCTCGATCACAGCGCCCTTGGAGGTGACGCTGATCTTCTTCTTTTCCTTACGGGCGAATGCGCCGCCGACCACGGCGTTCTTGCAGATCTTGCTGTTCTCACCCAGAATGGCATGACGGACGATAGCGCCGGACTCGATGACCACGCCGGGCATCACCACGCTGTCCTCTACTACGGCATCCTTGCCGATGTAGCAGCCGACAGAGATGACGCTGTGGCGGACAGTGCCGTAGACTTCAGAGCCTTCTGCGATGAAGCAGCCTACGGTCTTGGCGTTTTCGTCTATGTAAGAGGAGGGGAGCGCAGAGTTCCGGGCGTAGATTTTGCGTTTTTCGTCGCCCCGGATGTTGAATTCCGGATTCTTGCCCAGAAGCTCCATGTTGGCTTCCCACAAAGAGTCGATAGTTCCCACATCCTTCCAGTAGCCGTCAAAGTTGTAGGCCATCATCTTGTGGCCGGCATTGAGGAGGTTGGGAATGATGTTCTTGCCGAAGTCGTTGGAAGAATCGGGATCTTCCTCGTCAGCAATCAAGGCATCCCGCAGCACCTTCCAGTTGAAGACATAGATACCCATGGAGGCGTTGGTGGACTTGGGCTGCTTGGGTTTCTCCTCGAACTCGTAGATGGTGTTGTCGGGGTTGGTGTTGAGAATGCCGAAGCGGGATGCCTCGCTCAGAGGCACGGTACGCACTGCGATGGTGCAGGAGGCATTGTTCTTTTCGTGGTATTCCACCATGGCGGCATAGTCCATCTTATAGATGTGGTCGCCTGAGAGGATCACCACATAGTCAGGGTCAAAACGCTCGATGAAGTCGATGTTCTGATAGATGGCATTGGCAGTGCCCTTGTACCAGCCGGACTTCTTGTCGTGGCGCTCGTAGGGGGGCAGCACCTGGGCACAGCTGTGGGTCTTGTTGAGGCCCCAGGGCTGGCCGTTGCCGATGTACTCATTCAGTTCCAAAGGCTGATACTGGGTCAGAATGCCCACGGTATCGATGCCAGAGTTGACGCAGTTAGAGAGGGGGAAGTCGATGATGCGGTACTTGCCGCCGAAAGGCACGGCAGGCTTGGCGGTCTTTTCGGTCAGGACCTTCAGTCTGCTGCCCTGGCCGCCGGCCAGAAGCATGGCGATACAGCGTTTCTTGTGAAAATACATGGTCACAGCTCCTTACAATAAAGTATTTCCAACCCAGCACACATGGTGCGCAGGGTAACAAATCTCCATATTTAGCATACCACAAATTCTGTGGCTAAGAAAGGGACAAAGTGGCTAAAATATCGTGGAAATTTCCGTTATTTTCCACAACCGTTCGCCAAGGAACAGGGGGGGTTGTGGGGATTTCGACAGATTTCACCCGTTTTTCCATCCAAATCACACCCAGCCATCTGCCGAATTTCACGCCGCAGTCGGGAAGGACAGCCACCGTTTCATATCCGACCTTTTTGTGGAAGTCTAAAGATGCTTGGTTTTCGGAGGTGATCAGGGAGTAGATCACCCGGTAGCCCTGCCTTTTGAGGATGTCCTCCAGCACGGCATAGAGCTTTCTGCCGATGCCCTTGCCGTGAACTTCCGGTTTGAGGTAAATGGAAACCTCACAGTCCCAGCAGTAGGCGGTGCGCTTGAAGGGCAAACTGCCGTAGGCGTAACCCTGTACTGCACCATCCTCTTCCCAGACCAGCCATGGAAACTGCTCTGTGATACCCATAAACCGCTCCCGGAAGGCATCCAGAGTAGGGGGTGCATATTCAAAGGAGCAGGTGGTATTCTCTACATAGGGCGCATAAATGGCCAGGATCGCAGGAATGTCATCGGGTGTGGCGATGCGGATCATATTGGAAACCTCCGGAAATGTCTTTTTAGATAAATGATCGTTTATGTGAGCAACGGAGCGCGCAGCACGAGCCTCCCTTGTGCAAAGGGAGGTGGGTCCGCCGCAAGGCGGAGACGGAGGGATTGTCAATCCCCCAGTCACGCTGTCCGCGTGACAGCCCCCTTTACACAAGGGGGCCTTAGAAAGCTAAACGATCATTTTGCTTTATATATAGTATATCCTCTAGGGAAAGAATTTGCAAGACATTTGACAAGCAAGGCGCTTTGCGGTACAATATTCCCGCGACCAGGTTGGACAGCCGCGGCTGGGCTACGAAAGTGCCCAGGTGAGGAAAGTCCGGGCTCCGCAGGGCAAGGATAACGGGTAACGCCCGCCGAGGGTGACCTCAGGACAAGTGCAACAGAGATATACCGCTGACTATGTCAGCAAGGGTGAAAAGGTGGGGTAAGAGCCCACCCGGCCCATGGAAACATGGGTTTTACGCTGTAAACTCTATCCGGAGCAACGCCGTGGAGGAACATATGGTCTGCCCGACCGTTCCGGGGAGGCGGCTGGATCCCGGGAGCAATCCCGGGACTAGATAGATGGCTGTCAAGACAGAACCCGGCTTATAGGCCTGCGTCGCACAAAAAGCACCACTCAGCCGAGTGGTGCTTTTCATTACTTTTTAATGGCTTTCTTTACCGTATAGAATCCGCCCAAAACTACAAACAGGTAGATCATGCCCAAATTCTTAAAATACTCCGCCATTTCGATGGAGCCATCCTCCATAAGCGCGGGAACTGCAAAAATCGCTTCCGTAAAGGTCACACCGTAATCTGCCCAAGTATCCATGACCACCATGGCCCAGTCGATCCAATCTGCAACAAAAGGCGTCAATACCATCAAAATAAGACAGATCACAACGCCTTTCTTGCTCATCCCTTTCGCCAACAATTCATAGCCTTTGAGAGTGCAAAATGCAAGAATCACGCCGGAAATGGACGCAATATAGCCCAGTTGGCTCAGTAATACAATGCTAGCACCGCCAATCAACGCACCAACCACCGCACCAACAAAACCCAAAAACACATTCTCGGGTGCTTTGACCTCCGCGGGATTTTCCCGCATCTCAAGTTCTTTCACATCTTCGTAATTCATGGGATCATCTCTCTTTCTTATTATTCATCATACACGCTATTCACCTATATGTCAATTATCTAACGGAAGGGAATATGCTGTATTTTCATATATTACCGCAATTTGCGGTAATTGTCAATACAACAATTTGCGGTGTGGTATCCTATGCTTGAGGTGAAACATATGTACCGACGCATCAGGGATCTGCGCGAAGACAATGACCTAAAGCAGTACCAACTGGCAGACTATCTTAACTGCTCCCAGCAAGTGTACAGTAACTACGAACTTGGGCAGCGGGATATCCCTACAGATATACTCATTCGCCTTTCAAAGTTTTACAATGTATCTGTTGACTATTTGCTCGGTCTTACCTCCAATCCAAAACCGAATAAATAAGCACCACTCAACCGAGTGGTGCTTTTTCTTATTCTTCTGTTTTTCCAGGCTCGATCTTCTGGGCAAGGCCCGCAACATCGGAAACCGGCAGAGAAAACGCAATTCCCTGAGCAGCTTTTGCCATACCCATCTCCCGATAGATGGCATTGAGAACGGCATCCCGGATGTCCTTCTCCACCACTATCATCAGAATTTCCTTTTCAAGTCGGAGGCCAAGCGGTCTTAGGAAGACAAACTGGTAAGACAACTCCTTGGCTCACAGAACGACATGGCTACGACCCGACTTGCTTTTGCCATACCCATCTCCCGATAGATGGCATTGAGAACGGCATCCCGGATGTCCTTCTCCACCACTATCATCAGAATTTCCTTTTC
>JAZNJN010000101.1:0-19697 GCA_045578025.1 Faecousia sp.
TTAATGCCGATGAATTTGAATTTGGTTTGTATGATGCCAACGGTAAACTGATTGAATCCGTAAAGAATGACGCAGACGGTAATTTTGCATTTACCACCTTAAAATTCGACGAGACCGATGTTCCCGTCAGCGGTCAGAAACAGATTACCTATACTGTAAAGGAAATTAAAGGCACTGATATTCGTATAACCTATGACGAAACCGTTTATACCATAGTCGTTACTGTTAAGGACGATGAGCAAGGTGGCATAACAGCTTCTTACAACGTTAACAACGAAGCTGACGGTTCGATTACATTTACTAATGTCTATACTCCGAAGCCTGAAGACATTACCGTTGACTTTGATATTGTTAAGACGGTTGTAAACAAAGGCAGCGAAAAGATTGGTCCTCAAAACTTTGAGTTCCTGCTGAATGCTTTGGCAGACGGTGTGGCCGATATCACAGTTAAGGCTGATGAAAACGGCAAGGCAAAGTTTACCTTAACCTTTACCGAGGACGACATTGGTAACACCTACACCTACAAGCTGACCGAGGTAAACGGCGGAAAGGCAAATGTGACCTACAGCAATGCTGAGTACACCATCACGGTAGCAATCGAACTGAACGAAAACAACGAGTTGGTTGCAACCCTCACTAAGAACAGTGAAAATGTAACAGCAGTTGTTGCTGAGTTTGAGAATGTCTATAATTACACGCCTCCCAAATCTGACAATCCTCAGACCGGCGACAACACCAATCTCCAGCTTTGGTTTGCTCTCCTGTTTGTAAGCTGCGGTGCAATCGTTACACTGACTGTTTGCAATAAAAAGAGAAGTATTGAAGAAACCGAATAAACCCTAATAAGCGCACTCTGTGGAATAAAGGTTCTATGCCAATAGTTGGGGTAGAGGCACAATAGAATAATCTAAGGATCGTGCCGGAGCTTTGACTCCGGCACGATTTGTGTATTACAGAACAGGATGCTCTTTCTGAAATGATTGAAGTTACGCATACTGTAGCAGGTGCGTTTAAGGACCTTGGTTTTGTTGTTGCACCTGAAGCAGTTAAATTGCTATATGACTAAAATGATTATTCCTTTGATGAAGATTCTGAAGATGAATAATTTACACCCACTTTCGCTTAAGATCGAAAGTGGGTGTTCTTTTGGAATTATGCCTTAGAATAACAGGTGTCTATTCAAAATAACGAGGGGCACAGCCAACCCCTTAGCTGCGCCCCTTAAAAAGGACATCCTTATTTTACCGCACTTACAAATACTTGTCAAATCTTAGAGGCGGTTTGGGGAAATTTATTTTTGTACGAAAAAGAACAGGAATCTTTCTTTAGAATAGCACCATTAATATTCCACGGTTTTCTGTTTTGTATTGACGACCGGTTTGGTATACGATATACTATAGATGCAAATAGGTTTGAATGAGTTCCCCTTGAGGGAATAGGTTTGATTGCATTTCCCCTTTGGGGAATAAGGTTTGATGCACTAGGTCGGATTTACTCGTTAAGGGGTAGTTCCGACCTTTTTTAGGTCTGACAATGAACAAATCCAAACGGCAATTGGAAAATTGACCGGCTTTCAACTCTTCGGAGAGGGAAAGTCGGTCTTTTTTTGTTGTACGAGCAGAACAAAATCAATATGGGCATCCAACACGCCCATCCAATGGAAAAAACAACTGCACTACGGACTGCAGGAAAAGTCCCACTCTCTGTAACGGCAGTACAGAGCATCGTTTGATTCGGTTTGATTGCCACAAACCGGCTCCCTTGTTCCGGCTATCGCAATGCCGGCTCGGCAACAAGGCGTTCCCCTTTTTGATTCTTGCCGAGAGAATTGCAGCCGAGTTCAGCGGTTCGTGTCCGCCGCCGTCATCATCTATGAATGACAGGAAGCTGTCTTCCCGTGCGGCATCATACTGACCCAGACAATTTCACAAAAGAGACAGAAACAAAAGAAAACGCTATCGTACTACGAAAGTCTTTGTCTCGCAACGGTTTTTGAGATTACACATTTTGTGATTTCCATGGAAACCGGGTAGAAACCGATGAAGTTGCTACTGGGGAAACTATATCCATTGGAAAGGAGCTCATATGAAAACACAAAACATCTACTTTAGCTTGGAGGCACAGTTAAACAAACTGGCCCGACACAACCGACAGGGCAGCTACCGCACGAAAGAACGGTACTATATGGCGATGAAACGGTTTTGTCACTTCCTTGCCGATGCATACCGTCTGCAAAAGCTGTCCAACTTCAGCGGCAAGCATCTGGTTGCTTATGTGCTGTGGATGCAGGAGAAGGAGCTGTCTGCCAGCACCATTAAAACGGATTTGGCGGCGATCCGTTTTTTCCACGACAAGAACAGCAATCCCAAGTATAAATTGCCCACCAATACCGAACTGGGCGTAGAGCTGGAACGGCGGCGTTTCGGGGACACTGACCGGACTTGGGGTGTTGCGGAATTTAACCGGATGTTGGGAAAGGCACTGGATCGGGCGGATTACATTCTCGCCTTCTACTTAGCCCGGTATGCCGGCTTGCGGATTCACGAATGTTTTCGCATTGACACAGCCATTGCCCGGTAAGCCATACGGGAAGGAGCTATTACTATTAAAGGTAAAGGTGGCAAAATTCGCACTGTACCCATCAATCAACAGATCATCTCTGTGCTGGAGAAGTGCCTAAAGTCAACGCCTCCCGGCAGCAAGTTATTAGTGCCGGACAATGTTCCTACCGACAAGGCCATAAACCAAATGCAACAATTCATTCTTTTCTATCGGGAGGATGTGCAGGACCCGGACTCTGACCGACCGCTGACCTTCCACGGTCTCCGGCACACCTACGCTGCAGAAAAATACAGCCAGCTGATTGATGAGGGTGTTTCGGAATTGGACGCCCACCTGACCGTATCCCGGCTGCTGGGCCACGAACGGGCAGATGTAACCAATATTTATCTGGCATCTGTCAGAAAAACCAACATGTAAGGAGGGCTGGATTATGACTGATATCCCATACTTTGAGAAATATATGCTGACACTCCGTGAAGCCGCCGAGTATTTTCATATTGTGAAAAGAAGCTGCGTCAAATCGTGGACGAAAATATGGATGCCGACTTTTTATTAACCAGCGGAAACCGAATCATGATAAAAAGGAAGCGTTTCGAGGTATTTTTAGATTCTTCGTCTGTAATTTAGAATTTTGTAATAGTAAACTGAGCCACCGTATGTTATAATGCATTTATCATATCGGAGCTCTCTTCTTCCACTAAAAAGAAAGGAGCATTTAAATGAGTGAAATGCGGCGGGATAACCGCAACCGCATTTTACACGTCGGAGAGAGCCAACGCCAAGACGGCAGATATGCTTACAAGTACAAAGACCTGAATGGCGATATCAAATTCGTTTACAGTTGGCGCTTGGACAAAAATGATCGCACGCCACCTGGCAGAGCGAGAGACCTCTCTCTGCGGGAAAAGGGAACGGCAGATCCAACAAGACCTGTTTAACAAGATTGTCCCCAACGGCGGAGAACTGACAGTGTTGGAACTGGTAGAAAAGTACCTGTCTTTGAAAGTCAATGTTCGCCACAACACCTTGGCGAATTACAACTTTGTTCGGAACATCCTCAAGAAAGAAGATTTCGGCAAGCTGCGGATCGACAAGGTAAAACAGTCCGACGCCAAAGGCTGGCTGATCAAGATGCAGAAGGTGGACGGTCGAGGCTACAGCACCATACATTCTGTTCGTGGTGTGGTCCGCCCTGCGTTCGAGATGGCACTGCAAGACGATTTGATCCGCAAGAATCCCTTTGGGTTTGAGCTGGCAGAGGTTGTTATCAATGACAGTATCACAAGGGAAGCCATCACACGCGCCCAGGAAAGGGTGTTCCTCGAATTCATCAAAAAGGACGAGCATTACTGCAAGTACTACGATGGCATCTACATTCTGTTCAATACCGGACTGCGTGTGTCTGAGTTCTGCGGATTGACATTCTCAGATATCGACTTCAAGAACAAGCGAATCCGGGTAGACCATCAGCTGCAGCGCACCAGGGAAATGGAGTATATCATCGAGGATACCAAGACCAAGAGTGGCGAACGGTTCGTCCCTATGAGCAACGAGGTTATGGCGTGTTTCCGCAGAGTGATGAACAATCGGAAAAAGCCTGCAAAAGAACCGATGATTGACGGACACACCGGCTTCCTGTTCCTGGACAAGAACGATATGCCAATGGTCTGCCTTCACTGGGAACATTACTTTAAGCATATTCGCAACAAGTACAACAGCATCTACAGAATACAGCTTTCCAAAATTACGCCCCATGTGTGCCGGCACACTTTCTGCACCAATATGGCAAAGAGTGGAATGAACCCCAAAACCTTGCAGTACATTATGGGACATGCGGATATCAGCATCACGCTGAACACCTACACTCATGTCAAATTTGATGATGCAAAGGCAGAGTTTGACCGGGTAATGGAAGCTTAAAAAATGTGTTTGTCTGCTATAAGTAGTAAAGCCGGTAGTAAACCGTGTCTATTTACTACCAATTTTACTACTTTTGCAGGCAACAATATGCCACGAAAGGCGATATTAGGAAACGATCTGCCAAAACGGCAAAATCGGAAAAAGCCTAGTGTTTCAAGGCAAATCGTGATTTATCAAGGAGAATCGTAGCAATGATAAAAGTGTTATTCGTCTGCCATGGCAACATCTGCCGCAGTCCCATGGCGGAATTCATTATGAAAGAGCTGGTGCGCAAAGCCGGGCTTTCTGACAATTTCCAAATCGACTCCGCCGCTGTCAGCCGGGAAGAGCTGGGCAACCCCATCTATCCCCCCGCCCGCCGGGAGCTTACTGCCCACGGTGTCCCCTTTGATAACCACCGCGCCCGGCTGGTCACCGAGCACGACCTTGCCTACTATGACCGCATCTACTACATGGACAGCCGCAACGAGGCGTATCTGCGCCGATTATTCGGCGACCGGGCCGCAAAATGCCAGAGCCTCCTTTCCCGGGATGTGGCAGACCCCTATTACTGTGGCAATTTCGGCCAGACCTGGGAGGATATCCTCTCCGGCTGTGAAACCATTCTGGAGGAACTGACATAATGGACAAAGAAAAATTGGAAGCCGGTCTAACGGAGCTTCCCCTTTATACATATCACTTCCTCTCCCCGTCGGAGCTGGAATTTTCCGACCGGATCCGCTGGATCTGCCAGCACGAATGCCCCATGTACAGCAAGACCTGGGCATGTCCCCCCGCCGTGGGCAGTGTAGCGGAATGTGAGGGAAAGTGCAGAAGTTATGTAAACTGCCTCATGATCTCCACCATTACCGAGGTCAACGACATCTCTGATATTGACGAGACCCTTGCCACCTGCCCCGCCCATGAAGCGGTCACCAACCAGGTCCGGGATCTGATGCGCCAGCAGGGCATCGAGCCTTATGTCCTCTCCACAGAGGCCTGCGCCGAGTGTGACCGGTGCGCTTACTTAGACGGACTCCCCTGCCGCTACCCCGAGCGAATGCACCCCTGCGTAGAGAGCCACGGCATCAATGTACTGGGACTTCTGGACGATCTGGGCCTGTCTTTCCAGTACGGCGAGAACGTGGTCACCTGGTTCTCCCTTTTGTTCTACAACGACTGAATCGAGGCGAATCCCTCATGAAACCCCACAATTCCTTCCGCCGGGGACTGCGGCTGGGCGTTCCCATCGGACTGGGCTACTTTTCCGTGTCCATTTCCTTTGGCATTCTGGCCGTTTCCTACGGCTTTGCATGGTGGCAGGCGCTGCTGATATCCCTGGTCACCGTCACCTCCGCCGGTCAGTTTGCCGGCATCCAGACCATGCTCCTGCCGGGGCAGTATGCCGCCATGCTGATCTCTCAGTGTACCATCAACATCCGCTACAGCATGATGTCCATTGCCCTCTCCCAAAAGGTGGACAAAACCTTCGGCAAAGCCGCCCGGTGGCTGTTCGGCTTTTTCATCACCGATGAGATCTTCGCCGTAGCCAGCATGGAACAGGAGCTTACCAAGTCCTTCTTCGCCGGTCTTACCGTTGCGCCCTATCTCGGCTGGGCGCTGGGTACGCTCTGCGGCGGACTTTTGGGCGGCATCCTCACCCAGCGGCTGATGAATGCCCTGTGCATCGCCCTTTACGGTATGTTCGTCGCCATCGTCGTGCCCACCGCGAAAAAAGAAAAGCCGGTGCTTCTGGTGGTGCTGATCGCCATGATCTTCAGCTGCAGCTTTGCCTTCCTGCCGGTGCTGAAGGCCATTCCCTCGGGACTGTCTGTCAGCCTGTGCGCCATCGCTGCCGCCGCCATCGTGGCTGCGGTGCAGCCGGTGAAAGAGGAGGTGGCGTGATGCAGTACTGGATCTACCTTGCCATTATGGCCCTGTCCACTTACCTCATCCGCGCCGTTCCCTTTGCCTTGGTGGAAAAGAAGATCACCAATCCCTTCGTCCGGTCTTTCCTCTACTACATTCCCTACGCAGTCCTCACCGCCATGACCTTCCCCGCCGTACTGTTCGCCGCGGGAAATGTCACCGCTGCCGCTGTGGGTTTCGGAGTCGCCATTCTCTTTGCCCTATGGGGCAAGGGACTGACCACCGTGGCAGTAGCCGCCTGCGCTGCCGTCTACCTCACCGACTGGCTCACCACACTTCTATAAACAGCCAAAGGGCGCGGTCTTCCGCGCCCTTTTTCTTATTTCAGAGTTTCCTTTGCAAGTGCCACATAATGCTCCGCGTCCTTACGGAACTCCGCAATCTGCTCAGGCGATAATTCCTTGACCACCTTGGCAGGGCTGCCCAGCAGCATAGAGCCGGCAGGGGCGTTGGTCTTACCCGTGACTACCGCGCCGGCACCGATAAGACAGCCGTCGCCGATCACCGCCCCGGTAAGGACGATCGCGCCCATGCCGATGACACACCCATCACCCACCGTACAGCCATGGACGATTGCCCCATGCCCCACCGTGCAATACTTTCCGATGGTGGTCTTTTCATGCACCACGCAGTTATCCTGAATATTCGTACCCTCGCCGATTCTGATTGCTCCGCTGTCGCCCCGGATCACCGCGCCGTACCAGATGTTCACATCTTTTTCAAGGGTCACATCTCCCACGACCACCGCGCCGGGGGCAATATATACCTGCTTATCCATAGCCATCCGCTCCTTATCTTTCTTGCCTCGATTGTACCATTTTCTCTTTCAAAAAGCAACCGCTATCCCAGCGCAGCCGTGACCAGGATCCCCAGATTGTCCCGATAAATGTCATCAAACTGGCTCAGGGGCAGCGGATTCGTACCCTCCCCCACCTCAATGGTATATCCCGGGCGGCGGAAATTCTTGATAAACCAGTCCTTGTACCCGGCAAAGGCAGACTCAAAAGGCGTATCCTCCAGCGCGTAACCGCTGACCTGGGCAAACCGCTCTGCCAGCTCCCGCGCACCGGGCACCACGATATCCTCAAACTGCCAGTAGATCACCCGCCCTTGGGAATGGTACGCCAACACCAGCTCCGGATCGATAAACTCCGTGTACCCCGCCAGCGCCCGGGATTCCAGCTGGTTTAATGGCGCTCTGCCTACATAATCCCGGGGACCGGGACGGGTATAGCCTTGGGAGAATTTGATCTCCCGCGCCTGGAGCCACCCGGCAGGATAGTTAAGATTCAGATCCACCCCCATCAGATTGGCTTTCCAGCCATCCGGGAAAGGGATCGTGGGATAATTTTCAGACAATGACACCGCCATTTCATACTGCGCCTGCCCCGGCTGAATCACCCCGGTGACCAGATCCACCCCATCGGGATTCACCATAGGCACAGTATAGATCGTCGCCTTTTCCTCGATTTCCCAGGCATCCACACCGAAGATCTCTCCACCCTCTTCGATAGCGCGAGCCAGCTCCTCCACGAATTTTAAGATTACCGGAGTGGTGATCCACTCATTGGCATGGTGGGCAGCGGTGTAGACCACCTTTCGCTCTCCCTTGCCGATGACCAGCGTCCGTACCGGACGGTCAAAGGCGGTGGTGGTCAGCACTTCCGTACGGCAAAAGGGATATGTCCGTACGATTTCCAGTATGATCTCGTTGCAAAGTGCCGAGGTCATCGGCACATCCGTTCTCACAATGGGCATAAAAAATCACCTCCGGTTATCCTATGCCGGAGGTGATCCATTTGTGTTACGCCATTTGCAGGGTCAGCTCTCTGCCGCCCAGAATGTGAAAATGCAGATGAGGTACGGTCTGACCGGCATCGCTTCCGCAGTTGGAAACCACCCGGTAGCCATTGGTAAGTCCCTCTTTTTCCGCGATTCGGGGAATGACCTCAAAAATGTGTGCCACCACAGCGCTGTTTTCCGCCGTAATGCCTGCCACAGAAGGGATATGGCACTTGGGGATCACCAGAATGTGGGTAGGCGCCATAGGACTGATGTCCCGGAATGCCAATACCGTTTCATCTTCATAAACCTTGGTCGAGGGGATATCCCCTGCCACGATCTTACAAAACAGACAGTTTTCCATGATATTCCTCCTTAAAAACCTAAGGCGCTGAATACGCCCATGCTGGCAAGACCCATAATAAGACCCGCCATCACCACGCCCAGGGAAACCGCCAGGGCTGTGGACTTGATGCCCATATTAAGAAAGCTCGCCGCCAGTGTTCCCGTCCATGCACCGGTACCCGGCAACGGAATACCGACGAACAGCATCAGCGCCACAAACAGACCGCCGCGACCGGCAGTTTTCACCAGCTTCTGGCCGCCCCGTTCGCCCTTTTCCAGACAAAAACGGAAGAACTTGCCGATGTACTTTTTATCCGCGCCCCAACCAAGAATCTTGCGGGCGAAGAAATAGATAAAAGGCATCGGCAGCATATTTCCCACAACGCAGGTGACCAGCGCAGGCAGATAGGGCATGTCATAGCCCACCGCATAGATCATAGCACCCCGCAGCTCGATGATCGGCACCATGGAAACGAGGAAGATAATCAGATAATGCATAGCTTCTCCAAATCCGTTAGTTTTCTTTGACGATGACGAATCCGTCCACCAGGTTGGCCTGCACCAGCTCGCCCTCGATGGCGACCTGCCGCTCCATGAGGTCGGTAAGGATCACGCAGCCATCCTGAATGTCGATCCGCATCACATTTTTCATGACCACCGACTCCGGCGCCATGGTGTTTTTATACACAGTAGAAAGGCACATAGATTTTCTCCTTATTCCAGGCTGGCCAGCACCAGAGAAAGACGCATGTTGCCCTTTTCAAAATCGGACACCGCAGACATGACCTGCTCATAGGCCATGTGG
This sequence comes from Faecousia sp., assembly GCA_045578025.1. Classification (GTDB taxonomy): domain Bacteria; phylum Bacillota; class Clostridia; order Oscillospirales; family Oscillospiraceae; genus Faecousia. The sequence goes on from JAZNJN010000101.1 coordinate 9,323, forward strand.
TTGCCCACCTTGTCCAGCTGCAGTGCCAGATCCGCCAGCTCCTTGGCATGGGCGGCATTGTGGGATACCATGTACTGCATCAGCGCAGTCAGCTCCTCCATGGGGGTATGCTCGCAGCCGCCTGCACAGCTGTGGCAGTGACCGGCGCAGTCGTGAGAATGGGTATGCTCCGCACCCGCCTCGTGGAGATGGTCATGGTCGTGGGGATGCGCATGGTCATGTTCATGGGCATGGCAGTGTTCGTGAGTATGGGCAACACCGTCGTGGGTGTGCTCGTGGGAATGGGTATGTTCGTGGTCATGGCTGTGGCAGCCGATATGATCGTGATCCCGATGCATAAAAATCGCTCCTTTTTGTTTTTTCTGTATTATAACTGCTGATTGGCGGAAAGTCAAATGGGGACAGCCCTCGCTGTCCCCAAATTTTCTTATTCCACTTCTTCCACAGAGAAATTCAAGACTTCCTCGGTCTTTTCATTCATCTGGAAGGTAGCAGTTCCCACCTTAACAAGGGACTGATACTTATCCTTCTTCGGACCGCTCTTGGAGTAGCCCCAGAGGGTATCCATGCCGTATTCCTCGTCGTCCTGCTGTCCGGCGGCAAAGGCCTCTTTATCCAGCACATAGATCGATACGGTATAGTCGGTTTCCGTTTCAAACATGGGGCGGTAAGCGCTGTCCACGATGCAGACAACCGTCTCCTCATCCCACTCATCGGTCTTCTCCAGAACCAGCTCGGTCATACCCTTGTTGGCTTCCACCCGCTGGGCATCGGTGTAGTCTGCACTGCGGGAAGTATCGACATAGCGATAGGTAAGATAACCAACCGCGCTGCCCACGCCGAAAACCATCAACAGCACCAGCACTGCGATCTGCTTTTTGCTGAAGCTGAGGTTGGCACTGCTGTCATAGGTCAGCTTTGCCCGGGCAGTCACCGGCACCAGCACCTTCAGGAACAGGGTGATGACCACGGACTCAATGGGGAAGAAGAACAGATTCTTAAAGATCCGGGCAACGGTCATGATGCCCATAATGGACTCCTTGGCCATGTCGGGATTGCCCATGTATGTATACTGCCAGGCAAAGATCAGCTGCTGCAGCACCACATTCACCACAAAGCAAATGAGGAATCTGGCAATGATCACCCGGGTAGCCGTGGGCTTTGCCCGGTACAGGCACAGGGCATAGAACAGGGTGCTGGCGATCTCTGTGAGCATAAAGGGCAGGAAATAATCGCCGGTGGGGAAGATCATAAATCCCACGGTATCGGAAATGATCGCCGCAGGGATTGCCAGCACAGGTCCAAAGATCATGGCACCCAAAGCGGTTGCCAGAGTGGCGGTCTGGATAGCCATCTGGGGTCCGATGTAGATGGCAAAGGGCTTCAGCGCGATCCGCAGAGCGATCATCAGCGCGGTGATCACCAGCATTTTGATATCCTTCAGCTCCGCAGCGGCATCACGCCAGTAGGCTTTAGAGAAAGGATGGGGGTACAATGCAGTGCTTTTCTGAGACTTGGTCATAATAATTTCCTCCTTTTTGTAGGCAAATTCGGGCATCCGCCAAACAAAAATCCCCACGCGCATAGTGCGCCTGGGGAGTGATGGTATGGCGATAACACCCATAGGGCAAAAGGCAGCGAAAACAGCCTGGCCTGTTGCCCGACCGAGTATCGTTGCTACATAAAGGAGGTTATCCTATATGGGCAGCGGGTGCGAAGACGCCATCGTGGAAAGAATCCTTCGTCCTCCGGGCAACTCCCCGTCCCGGTGGCACTTAACGCGCCGTCTTCTACTCTGTTCGCCGTAATCATACACGATTCTTTCCCAAATGTAAATACCCTTTTTCCAAAATCTCGGGAAAATATCCGCCAGCGAAAAGTGTCGTGCGGTTTTCTTTTTCCTAAGCATCTTTCGCGATATTTCCCATTTCCCGGGAAGTACAATGGGAATCACCATTTACGAAGGAGGAAGGGCAATGCAATGCCAAAAGCTGAAGACTTACATGGAAACCGGAAGGGTGGTGTTCGTCCCTGCCCGGTCAATTCGACCGAATCCGGCACAGCCCCGGAAGGTATTCCGGGAGGATTCTCTTACAGAGCTGGCAGATTCCATCCGCCAGCACGGCATCCTGCAGCCACTGTCCGTTCGGCGGGTGGGGACAAGCTATGAGCTGATCGCCGGAGAACGGCGGCTGCGGGCTGCCCAGATGGCCGGTCTGACAGACATTCCCTGCATCGTCATGACCATGGACGACAAAGAGTCCGGCATGGCTGCCATTATCGAAAACCTCCAACGGCAGGACTTGGATTACATAGAAGAAGCCAGCGCCATCGCCCGGCTGATGGAGCAGTGGAATATGAGCCAGGAGCAGGCCGCCCGCCTGCTGGGAAAAAGTCAGAGCGCCATTGCCAACAAGCTGCGGCTGCTGCGCCATTCCCGGCAGGTGCTCACCGCTCTGCGGGAGGCGAATCTTACGGAGCGCCATGCCCGTGCGCTGCTGAAGCTCCCCTCAGAGCCGGAAAAAATGGCCGCCATCGCTGTCATCGCCCGCCACGCCATGAGTGTCGCCCGGACAGAAAAGTACATAGAGGATCTGCTGGAGAATAAAAACGGGCAAGGCAGCCGGGTCAATGTAGGGGTTTTCCTCAACAACCTCACCCAAACCCTCCAGCGCATCCAGCTTTCCGGCATTCCCGCCGTTTCCGAGCGAAAGGAAACCGACAGCCAGATCGTGCTGACAATCACCATCCCGAAATAACGAAGATAAATGATCGTTTATCGTTCTAAGGCCCCCTTGTGTAAAGGGGACTGTCAGCGGAGCTGACTGGGGGATTGACAATCCCCCCATCTCCGCCTTACGGCGGAGCCACCTCCCTTTGCACAAGGGAGGCTCGCGCTTTGCGCTCCATTGCTCGCATAAACGATCATTTACCTCACTAATGAAATTGGTCTGAAAATTAAATCGTTGCAGGCGCAACTTTTTTCTCCTTTCCCATTGCCAAATCCGCAAGAGTGTGCTATAATGCGCCCTAACTACACTTTAATTATAGAGAAAGGGAACGCATATGATATTCGGAAAGCATATCAACCGGTATTATCTGAAATACGCCGGTTGGCTGTTGCTGGGTCTTATAGCACTGATCATGGTGGACTTTCTCCAGCTGGAGATCCCCAAGCTATACCGGATGGTTCTGGACGGCATGAGCTACGGCAGCGTCGCCACCGAGGGCGGCACGGTTGCCTTTGACCTGGATTTTCTGCTGGATAAGATCTGCTTGCCCATGGTGGGCATCATCCTCGCCATGGTCTTCGGCCGTTTTCTGTGGCGTGTATGCTTCTTCGGTTCTGCAGTCAAGCTGGAAGCGGATCTGCGTAACCGTATGTTTGACCACGCCAAGAATTTAAGCCGCCAGTATTATCAGGTCAACAAGGTCGGCGATCTGATGAGCCTCTTTACCAACGATCTGGATACCGTGCAGGAGTGCTTCGGCTGGGGCGTTATGATGTTCTTTGACGCGGTGCTGCTGGGCATTCTGGCTGTGGTGGACATGTGGCAGATGAACCCCCTGCTGACCGTTCTTTCCATGATCCCCATGGCATTTTTACTGGCCTCCGCCACCATCGTGGGCAAGCAACTGATGAAGAAATGGGATCTGCGGCAGGAAGCCTTTTCCCGGCTGTCGGATTTCTCTCAGGAGAGCTTTTCCGGCATCGCCGTGATCAAGGCCTTCGTCAAGGAAGCCAAAGAGCTGTGGGCATTCAAAAAGCTGAATGTGGAAAACGAAAACGCCAATCTGGATCATACCAAAACCTCTGTATTGTTCCGTGTTTTGGTAACCATGTTCGTAGAAAGCGTCATCTGCATTATCCTTGGCTACGGCGGCTACTTAGTCTATTCCAAGGTGTTCACCGCCGGTCAGCTGATGGAATTCATCGGCTACTTCAATGCGGTCATCTGGCCCATCATGGCAGTCTCCGAGCTCATCGACATGACCTCCCGGGGCAAAGCATCTCTTGACCGGATCGGTCAGCTTCTGGATGCGCCCATCGATGTGAAGGACGAGCCCGGTGTCCGTCCTCTGGAAACGATCCGGGGCGACATTGAATTTAAGAACCTGACCTTCCGGTATCCCGACGGAGAATTTGATGCTTTGACCGATGTATCCTTTACCATCAATGCCGGTGAGAATGTAGGCCTTGTAGGCAAAACCGGCTCCGGCAAGACCACCCTTGTGGATCTGATCCTGCGTACTTACAACGTGCCCGACGGCACGATCTTTATCGACGGCAACGATGTCAATGATATCTCTATCCATGACCTCCGGGCAGGCTGCGCCTATGTGCCCCAGGATAACTTCCTGTTCTCCGACACTATCGAAACCAACATCGCCTTCGGCGAGGACGCCCACGATGATAATGCTGTGATTTCCGCCGCTATGCTGGCAGATATCCACAGCAATATTCAGGAATTCCAGAAGGGCTACGGCACGGTACTGGGCGAGCGGGGCGTTACCGTTTCCGGCGGCCAGAAGCAGCGTATCTCCATCGCCCGGGCATTGATGAAGGATGCTCCCATCCTCATTCTGGACGACAGCGTTTCCGCTGTGGACACCAAGACGGAAAGGACCATCTTGGAAAATCTGAAAAAGACCCGCTCCGGCAAGACTACCATCCTCATCGCGCACCGGATATCCACCATCGAAAAGATGGACAAGATCCTCTTTATCGAAGACGGCACCCTGGCTGCCGCCGGCACTCACACCGAGCTGTACGACACCTGCCCGGAATACCGCAAGATGGTAGACCTGCAGCGTCTCGAAGAGGAAGGAGGCGAGCATAATGCATGAGTATCTGCCTGTGCTGATCGTCGGTGCCATCATCGGCGTATTCTCCATTTTGTTCCTTGTGGCTTATTCCATCCTCAAAAAGCAAAAAGAGGACATGACCGACCGGGATCGGAACATGACCGACGGTGAGATCATCACCCGACTGCTCCGTTACGCAAAACCCTACTGGAAGAGCTTTATCGCCGTGTTCTTCATCATGCTCTTCTCCATCGGCTACGAGCTGGCCGCACCCCTGCTGATGGGTGAGATCCAAAGGATCATCAAGCAGGAAAGCTTCCAGCTGACTCAGCTGTATACCATCGTTGCTGTGTATGCCGGCATTCTGATCGTATCGCTGATCTGCACCTACCTGCAGGCCATGATCTTGCAGAAGACCGGGCAGAAGATCCTGTCCCAGATCCGGCTGGACGTGTTTACCCACATTGAAAAGCTGAGCCATGAGCAGCTGAACAATATCCCCGTGGGCAAGCTGGTGACCCGTGTCACCAACGACCCCAACGCCATCAGCTTCATGTTCACCAATATCATCGTCACACTGGCGAAAAACTCCATGGTGGTCGTCGGCATCCTTGCCGCCATGCTGATGGTCAACTACACCCTGACCCTGATGGTGCTGTGCTTTGTACCCTTCGTGGTATTGTTTACCATCATTTTCCGTCAATTCTCCCGCCGGGTCCACCGGCAGGTCAGCAACGCCACCACGGACATCAACACCTACCTGTCCGAAAATCTTTCCGGCATCAAGATCACCCAGATCTTCAACCAGGAAGGCACCAAAATGCAGGCCTTTGTGGAGCGCAGCAACAAGCTGAAGAAAGCAAAGTATAACCGGATGTTCGTGTTCGGCATCTTCCGCCCCATGGTGTATATGCTGTTCATCTCCGCCAATTTGTGCCTATTCTACTTTGGCGCAAAGGGCTATATTCAGGACAGTGTGTTCCTGGGTCAGGTGATCACCAGCGAGATCGTCACCATCTTCTACGGCTACATCTCCCGGTTCTTTAACCCCATCCAGACTCTGGCAGAGCAGTTTGATATGCTCCAGCGCTCCTTCGCCTCCGCGGAGAAGATCTTCACCATTCTGGATATGGTCCCCCAAGTGGTGGACGAGGAAGATGCCATTGACCTGCCCGAGATCAAGGGCGAGATCGAATTTAAGGATGTCTGGTTCGCCTACAAGCCCGACGAGTGGGTGCTGAAGGGTGTCTCCTTCCATGTGCAGCCCAAGCAGACCGTTGCCTTTGTCGGCTCTACCGGCTCCGGCAAGACCACCATTCTCAGTCTGATCTGCCGTAACTACGACATCCAAAAGGGTCAGATCCTCATCGACGGCATCGATATCCGGAAGATCAAGATCTCCTCCCTGCGCCGTCACTTCGGCCAGATGCTGCAGGATGTATTCCTGTTCTCCGGTGACATCCGCAGCAACATCATCCTGCGCAGCGAGAACATCTCCGACGAGGAGGTCTGGCGCGCCGCCCGGTATGTCAACGCCGACTCCTTCATCAGCAAACTGGAAAAGGGTCTTGACGAGCCTGTCCGGGAGCGGGGCAACAACTTCTCCGCCGGTCAGCGGCAGCTACTCAGCTTTGCCCGTACCATCATCCATAAACCCAGCGTAATGATCCTGGACGAAGCCACCGCCAACATCGACACGGAGACCGAGCTTCTCATTCAGGATTCTCTGGAAAAGATGAAGAACATCGGCACCATGCTCATCGTTGCCCACCGGCTGTCCACCATCCAGCATTCGGATAACATTATCCTTTTGTCCCACGGACAGATCATCGAGCAAGGCAACCATCAGGAGCTGCTGAAGCAAAAAGGCCGATACTACCAGCTCTATACCCTGCAGTTTAACAAACAGCAGCTGCTCAACAGCTAAGAAAAATACCCGGCTTCTTAGGAAGTCGGGTATTTTTATGTACTTTTTGCGCCGCCCCAACTATCCTTCCCGTAATGTCCCCAGCCGCGACACAGATGCCGTCACTTGTCAATTTCCCTAAAAAATCCCTTTCCGGTTATGCAAAGCGGCGAAAGTATGCCCTTACACCTTGCATATCCCCCTGCTTTTTGGTACAATTATTGAATAATGGAGGTAGAGAAAAATGGCAAAGCTATATTTTAAGTACGGCGCCATGGGCTCCAGCAAAACAGCGCAGGCGCTGATCACCAAGTACAATTACGAAGAAAACGATATGCGTGTCTGGCTTATCAAACCCAGTGCTGACACCCGGGACGGAGTGGCCCTCCTTCGCAGCCGCATCGGTCTGGAGGCCCAGGTGGAAGTCATGTCTCCGGAGGCAGACATCTATCAGCGTTTCCAGCAGACCCAGGCAGGCAACTGCGACGCAGTGATCGTAGACGAGTGCCAATTCCTGACACCGGAGCAGATCGACCAGCTTCGGGCCATCGTCAACGATTATAATATCCCCGTCATGTGTTTTGGACTTCGTACCGACTTCCAAACAAAGCTCTTCCCCGGCAGCCGCCGGCTGATGGAGCTGGCAGATGCCATCGAGGAGATCAAGACCATGTGCGACTGCGGCTCCAAAGCCACCGTCAACGCCAGAATCGACGGCAGCGGTCACATCGTCACCGAGGGCGCGCAGGTGGTGCTGGGTGGCAACGACAGCTATATCGCCATGTGCCACCGCTGTTACATCCGGGGCATCCGGGAACATAAGATCATCAAACTTCACAACCACTGATAAAGGAGAATCCTATTATGGAACTGAAAGACATTCTCGCCAAATGCGACCACACATTGCTCGCCCAAACATCCACTTGGGCGCAGATTAAGGACATCTGTGACGACGGCATGAAATACAGCTGCGCCTCCGTCTGCATCCCCGCCTCTTTTGTAAAGCAGGCTAAGGAATATGTGGGCGATAAACTGGCAATCTGCACCGTCATCGGCTTCCCCAACGGCTACGCCACCACAAATGCCAAGTGCTTCATGGCCTCCGATGCCGTGGATAACGGCGCTGACGAGGTGGACATGGTCATCAACATCGGCTGGGCGAAGGAAGGCAAGTGGGACGCCATCACAGCCGAAATCGCTGCCATCAAGGCCGCCTGCAAGGGCAAGCTCCTGAAGGTCATCATCGAGACCTGCCTGCTGACTGACGAAGAAAAGATTGCACTGTGCAAGTGCGTTTCCGATTCCGGGGCAGACTATATCAAGACCTCCACCGGTTTCAGTACCGCCGGCGCCACCTTCGAGGATGTTGCGCTGTTCGCCAAGCATGTGGCTCCCCATGTGAAGATCAAGGCTGCCGGCGGCATCTCCTCTTTAGAGGATGCAGAAAAGTTCATCGCTCTGGGCGCAGAGCGCCTGGGCACTTCCCGGATCGTAAAGATTGCCAAGGGTCTAAAAAAAGACGGAACTTATTAAGGAGGAAATTCTCATGCTCAACACTCCCACTCCCCACATCGCCGCCCAGCCCGGCGATTTCGGCAAGACCGTGCTGATGCCCGGCGATCCCCTGCGCTCCAAGTTCATCGCGGAGAATTTTCTGGAGAATCCCGTTCTTGTGAACAATGTCCGGGGTGTCCACGGCTACACCGGTTATTATAAGGGCGTGAAAGTCTCTGTCATGGCATCCGGCATGGGCATGCCCGCCATCGGCATCTACTCCCACGAGCTGTTCAACGGCTACGGCGTGGACAATATCATCCGCGTTGGCTCTGCGGGCTCTATTCAGGACCATATCAACCTCTACGACATCGTGCTGGCCCAGGGTGCCTGCACCGATTCCAATTACGCCGCCCAGTTCCACCTGCCCGGCACTTTTGCCCCCATCGCCTCCTATGAACTCCTCAGCGCGGCAGTCAAGGCCTGCGAAGCTCACGGCGCTACCTACCATGTGGGCAATGTGAACTCCTCCGATGTGTTCTATGGCGACCATGTGGGTGTCCCCGAAGGTCTGGACAGTGTGTACGGCCTGAAGAAGATGGGCGTTATGGCGCTGGAAATGGAGGCCGCCGCTCTGTATATGAACGCCGCCCGTTACGGCAAGCGGGGTCTTTGCATCTGCACCATTTCTGACCATGTCCTCAAGGGCGTGGAGACCACCTCCGAGGAGCGCCAGAACTCCTTCACCACCATGATGAAGGTGGCGCTGGATGTGGCCGTGGCCATGGAGAACAAGTAAACCATCTCTTTTTCGAGGTGAACCCTATGAAACGCATTTTTCTGATCGTTCTGGATTCCTTTGGCATCGGCGCTATGCCCGATGCTGAGAAGTTCGGCGATGTAAATGTCAACACCCTTGCCGCCTGCGCAGCATCCAGTAAACTTCACATTCCCAATATGATCGCCGCAGGTCTGGGCAACATGGAGGGCGTATCCTGCCTGCCTAAGACGACCGCCCCTGCCGGTACAGTCGCCCGCCTCCAAGAAGCCTCCATGGGCAAGGATACCACCATCGGTCACTGGGAGATCGCGGGTCTCATTTCCCCCGATCCCCTGCCCACTTACCCCGATGGTTTCCCGGAGGAAGTGCTGAAGCCTTTCCGGGAGGCCACCGGCAGAGGCATCCTCGCCAACGCCCCCTGGTCCGGCACAGCGGTCATTCAGGAATACGGCGATGCGCATGTGGCCACCGGCGACCTTATCGTCTATACCTCCGCGGACTCTGTTTTCCAGATCGCCGCTCACGAGGAGGTCGTGCCGCTGGAACAGCTTTATGAATACTGCCGCATCGCAAGAAGCCAACTGCAGGGCAAGCATGGCGTGGGCAGAGTCATCGCCCGTCCCTTTGTGGGTACTGCCGGTAATTATACCCGGACCTCCAACCGCCACGACTATTCTCTGGAGCCCCCTGCCGCCACACTGCTGGATGCGGTGAAGGATGCAGGTCTTGACTGCATCGGCGTGGGCAAGATCTATGATATCTTCGCCGGTCGCGGCACGACAGACCATGTCTACAACAAGAGCAATGCTGACGGCATGGCCCACACCCTGCGCTATGCCGATACCGATTTTACCGGCCTGTGCTTTGTGAATCTGGTGGATTTCGATATGCTCTACGGCCACCGCCGGGATGCGGACGGCTATGCCGCCGCCCTTTCGGAATTTGATGCATGGCTCCCCTCCTTGCTGGAGAAGCTGGGCGACGAGGATCTGGTGATGATCACTGCCGACCACGGCTGTGACCCTAACTATGCCGCCACCACCGACCATACCCGGGAATATGTTCCCCTCATGGTGCTGGGCAAGCAGGTAAAGCCTGTGAATCTGGGCACAAGAGCCAGCTTTGCGGACATTGCCGCTACCGCGGCGGAGCTGCTGGGTGTTAATCTGGACACCCCCGGCAAGAGTTTTGCAAAAGAAATTGTTTGAGATAAATGATCGTTTATGCGAGTAACGGAGCGCGAAGCGCGAGCCTCCCCTACGACTCGCCAAGAGCCGGCTTCGCCGGTTGCTCGCTTGCACAGCGCCTGCGGGCGCTAGTGTGTAAGGGGAGGTGCCCCGTTAGGGGCGGAGGGGCTGTTGCAAAGCGCAGCGTAACAAATCTCAATG
>JAZNJN010000102.1:0-5132 GCA_045578025.1 Faecousia sp.
CGACTTGGAGCATATTGCTGCCCAGCCGGAGAACACCCATTTGCAGCGGCAGCTTCAGCGGCTGTATCTGGCGAAAATCTCCACAGTCCACTCTTTCTGCGGTGATCTGCTGCGGGAGTATGCCTATCGGCTGGATCTGCCGGCGGATTTCCGGGTGGCGGACGAAAATGAGTGTCTGGAGCTGCGGATGAATGCCATGCAGCGGGTTCTGGAGCAGGCTTATGACGATGTGGATACGGATGCGGACTTCCGCACCTTGCTGGATACACAGGGATTGGGACGGGATGACCGTCTGATCCCTCAGATCGCTATGAAGGTCTATGACAGCGCTCGGTGCCATCTGGACCCGGAGCAGTGGCTGGATAGCTGTGTCCGCAATACGGATGTTTCCGGTCTTGCGGATGCATCCCAGACGGTGTGGGGCAGATTCCTGATGGACGATCTGCACCGGTATCTGGATCTGCAGCTGGAGGCGCTGAATGCCTGCATTTCGGGGGCGACTGAATCCGGCGGCATGGAAAAGCCCGTCGCGTTGCTTTCCGGCACTGTGGCGCAGCTCAAGAAACTGCGGGATGCGGAGTGTTGGGATGAGATCTGGCGGAATAAAGAGATCGACTACGGACGGCTGACCTTCCCCAAGAAAGATGTGGACGAGGCACTGGCGGAGCGGATCAAAGCGGTACGGGACGCCTGCAAAAAAGGTCTGGAGAAAAAGCTTCGCAGCTTTGCAGGCTCCAGCGAGGAAAACCTTGCTGACATGGCCCAGTGCGCTGCCGCAGTCAGAGGGATGGTATCCTTGGTGCAGCGCTTTACCCGGGAGTATGACCGCTTGAAGAAAATTCGCCGGGTGCTGGATTTCGGCGACCTGGAACACCGGACCCTGGATCTCCTTCTTGGAGCCCGGCGGGATCGCTCCACGGCGGCTGTCGGGGAGATCAGCGATCGTTTCCAGGAGATTATGGTGGACGAATATCAGGATTCCAACGCGGTGCAGGATGCTATCTTCTCTGCGCTGACCGCCAAAAAGCAAAACTGCTTTATGGTGGGCGATGTGAAGCAGTCCATCTATCAGTTCCGTCTGGCAGATCCCGGCATTTTTCTGGAAAAGTATACGGCTTATGTGGATGCGGAGATAGCGAAACCCGGACAGGGCAGAAAGATACTGCTATCCAGCAATTTCCGCTCCGGCGGCAGTGTGCTGAAGGCAGTCAATGATATTTTTGAGCAATGTATGTCCCCCGAGGTGGGCGGACTTCGCTACGGTGAAGAAGAAGCCCTGAAGGAGGGTATCCCCCATGTACCTCTGGGCGAGCCGGAGGTGGAGCTGCTTACACTGGATGTCCAGGAGCACACCTATCTGGAAGAGCCGGCGATGGTTGCCCAGCGGATCGAGGAGCTTTTGGACGGCAGTCATTATGTCCGGCAGGGGGATCAGCTTCGCCCCATTCAGCCGGAGGACATCGCCATTTTGCTACGCTCTCCCGGCAGTGTAGGCAGTTATTTTGTGTCGGCGCTGGAGCAGCGGGGCATTCGCTGTGTCAGCGGTGGCGGAGAGGATCTGCTGCAGACAGAGGAACTTTCTACCCTTCGCAGTTTGCTCCAGGTTATCAGCAATCCCCGGCAGGATATCCCGCTGATCGCAGTACTGGCAAGCCCGCTGTTCTGCTTTACAGCGGATGATCTTGCCATCTTCCGCGGAAAGCGGCGGGGCGGCTGTGTTTATGATGCTTTGTTGCAATCTGAAGATGTAAAAACAGCAGAATTTCTGGATGTGCTGACGAAACTTCGCAAGGCGGCAAGAATGGAAAACCTGTCCGGACTTCTGGAACAGATTTTCCGGCTGACCCGGATGGATAGCATTTATGCCGCTATGCCCGGCGGTGTTCTCCGTCGGGAGAATTTGCAGACCTTCTATGCTCTGGCAGTGGATTTTGAAGCTGCCGGACGGCGGGATCTGGAGCAGTTTTTGGACTTTTTGACCACCATGGAGGATCGGGGGCTGATCGCGTCCGGAGAGCAGACTGCAGCCGGTGCGGTGACGCTGATGAGTATCCACAAGTCCAAAGGTCTGGAGTTTCCGGTGGTGTTCGTCTCCGGTCTGTCCCGGGAATTTAACCGGGAAAGCGTCCGGGCACAGGTGCTGTGCGATAAGGAACTGGGTCTGGGTCTGACAGCTGTGGACGAAAAGAACCGGGTGCGCTATCCCACCATCGCAAAGCGGGCCATCGCAGTTAAGACCGTGGCAGACGGCCTGTCAGAAGAAATGCGGGTGCTGTATGTGGCGCTGACCAGAGCCAGAGACCGGCTGATCATGACCTATGCTGCCGGCAATCTGGAGAATGACCTGAAAAATCTTGCCTTGCGTATGGATATGGGCAAGGAGGAATTGTTGACCCGGGATGTGGTTTGCCCCGGCCAGTGGGTGCTGATGGCAGCTCTGCGGCGGACAGAGGCAGGAGAATTGTTTGCACTGGGTGGAAAAACCATCCATACATCCGTGAGAGAGATTCCGTGGAAGATCCGTGTGGTTTCTCAGACGGAGTATGGCAGTAGTGGTTTGCAGAAAGCGGCAGCAAAGAAAATGCCTTCCGAACTGCCGAAAAAGCTGAAAGAAGGACTGCAGTTCCGTTACGGTCATCTGGCGGCAGCCGCTGCACCTTCCAAGCAGACAGCCACCCAGCGCAAGGGCAGAGAGAAGGATGCGGAGGCGGCAGAAAACGCGGAAGCACCCCGGCAAAGACATTGGCACTGGCGTCGCCCGGGTTTTGTGGAGCAACCTAAGGACGCTACGGCCTACGGAAATGCAATGCATAAGTGTATGCAGTATCTGAAGTACGAAAACTGCACCGATGAGACTGGCATATCCAATGAAATACGCCGACTGACGGAAGAAGGTTTCTTGAGTCCCGACCAGGCGCAGATGGTAGATTGCGAAAAGATTGTAAAGTTCTTTGAAAGTGACATTGGCAAAAAGCTTTGTGCTGCCGAAAGTGTCCTGCGGGAATTTAAGTTCTCCGTTCTGGATGAGGGTGTCAACTACGATTCAGCGCTGGAGGGAGAGGAAATCCTGCTCCAAGGTGTAGTGGACTGCGCCATGATCGAAGAAGACGGCATTACCTTGCTAGATTTCAAGACCGACCGTGTCACAGAGGAAACCTTGACCCAAACCGTGCAGCATTACCGCCCTCAGGTGTCTGCCTATGCCGGTGCCCTGCAGCGGATCTACGAAAAGCCTGTGAAACAGGCTATGCTGTATTTCTTCCAGCTTAATAAGTTTGTTTCTGTCGAAGGATAAATGAACGGGCACGCTTTTTTAAGCGTGCCCGTTGCTTCTTTAGCGGCTGTTCCGGTTCTGGTTATTGTTCTGGTTATTGTTCTGGTTGTTCTGATTCTGATTGTTGTTCTGGTTGTTCTGATTCTGATTGTTGTTCTGGTTATTCTGGTTCTTGTTCTGGTTATTCATGATAAGATCCTCCGTAATTTGTAGTAGCGGGAATCCCGCGAAGCTAGCTTTCCCCAAAAATCAAGCTTTATCCTTCGCCTTGAAGATCAAGCTGGCGATCAAGCCGCTGACGATGGCGGCGGCGATACCACCGGCAGTGGCTTTCAGTCCGCCGGTGAGGATGCCGAGAAAGCCGCTTTCCTGCACCGCCTCCTTTACGCCTTTTGCAAGGTTATAGCCAAAGCCGGTCAGCGGCACCGTGGCACCTGCCCCAGCGAATTCCACGAGGGGTTCATAAACTCCAATAGCGCCCAAAAACACACCGATTACCACATAGCTGACCAAAATGCGAGCGGGTGTCAGTTTTGTTTTATCGATGAGGATCTGACCGATCAGACAAAGCGCACCGCCAACTAGAAAAGCTTTCAAATAATCCATATTACTGATTTCCTCCAATGATGGATACTGCATGGCAGACACCCGGAATGGGCAATCCCTGTTGCGTGGAAGTGGGGGACAGCAGCGCACCGGTGCCGCAGAATAAGATCCGTTTTTTCTTGCCGGTGCCCAGCTGATCCAGAAGATATCCGCACAGGGTGATGGCGCTGCAGCCGCAGCCGGAGCCGCCGGCGTGGACATCCTGGGTGGCAGGATCGAAAACCAGTGTGCCGCAGTCCGTCAGCCGTCCGCCCAGAGAAACGCCGTCACTTTTGGCAAGCTCCAAAAGCATATCCTTGCCCAACTGCCCCAGATCGCCCGTGACGATCAGATCATAATCTTCCGGAGCTGTCCCCAGATCATCAAGATGCGCCCGAATGGTAGCATAAGCTGCCGGTGCCATGGCGGCGCCCATGTTGTTGGCATCTTTAATGCCCAAATCGGTGACCGTGCCCATGGTGCAGCTTTCCACCCGAGGTCCTTTCCCTGCAGAGCAAAGAAGCGCTGCACCGGAGCCTGTGACGGTCCATTGGGCAGTGGGCGTCCGCTGACCGCCGTAACCCAGAGGAAACCGGTACTGCCGCTCGGAGGAGGCAAAATGGGAGGAGGTCATGGCGACCACTTTGTCAGAAAAACCGCCGCTGACTGCCATGGAGGCAAGGAGCAGGCTTTCTGCCATGGTGGAGCAAGCACCGTAAAGCCCCAGATGAGGGATTCCGGTGTTCCGTAGAGTAAAGGAGGAGCCAATGCATTGGTTCAGCAGGTCTCCGGAAAACACAGCGCCCAGCTGCTGCTTAGAGATGCCTGCCTTCTTAACGAGCGTCTCCAGGGCGGTTTTTTGCATCTGCTTTTCTGCCTGCTCCCAGGTCTTTTGCCCGAAATAGGTGTCCCGGGAGGTTACATCAAAGCAGTGCCCCAGCGGCCCTTCCGATTCCTTTTTTCCTGCCACACTTGCCCATGCGGTTATCACCGGCATTTGTGGCAAAATAAAGCTTTGCCGCCCCCGTTTGTTTGCGGACATGAAACGCACCTTCTTTGCTGATTTTTTGTTAGTATGTGCCAAAAGCAGGGGTTCATTCCGGGGCTTTACAAAAATGATATAATGACATTGAGAGGTGAACAAAATGGATTATTCAGTGCGGCGGGTAGTTTTGCAAGACCTTGACAGAATTTTGGAGATCTATGCCTATGCCCGCGCCTTTATGGCAGAAAACGGAAATCCCAATCAGTGGGGCAAGACCAATCCGCCTGC
>JAZNJN010000103.1:0-10638 GCA_045578025.1 Faecousia sp.
GCAGGCAACCACCGCATCCGGCAGTTCGCCGGTCATGCCCAGAAACTGCTCTCTTGCCTCGATGCCCACCACACTCTGGAAATCTCTGACCATCATGGGGAAGGGATGGGGGCCCAGCACAGAGCCGATGCAGTAAATGCTGTCCTTATACTCCCGGCTGTAGGCGGCAAAAGCGGCATCCACAGCCTCTTTTAAGGTCGCCAGACCCTCGGTGACTTCGATGACATTGGCACCCAGAATTTTCATTCTTGCCACATTGGGAGCCTGCTTTTTGATATCCACACTGCCCATGTAGATGTCGCACTCCAGACCGAAATAGGCGGCCGCGGTGGCCAGCGCTACGCCGTGCTGTCCGGCGCCGGTCTCGGCAATGACCTTCTTTTTGCCCATGTAGCTGGCAAGAAGGGCTTCACCCATGCAGTGGTTCAGCTTGTGCGCGCCGGTGTGGTTGAGGTCTTCCCGCTTGGCGTAGAGCTGCACATTACCCAGCTTGCCGGAGAGCCGCTCCAGATGGGAAATGGGAGTGGGCCGACCCTGGAACTCCCGGCGGATCCGCCGCAGTTCACTAATGAACTTGCTGGATTTGCAGATGGTGGAATAGGCCTCTGTAATCTCCGCCATGGCTTGGCGCAGGTCATCGGAGATGTAGCAGCCGCCGTATTTCCCGAAAAATCCCGCGCTGTCGGGGTAAT
This sequence comes from Faecousia sp., assembly GCA_045578025.1. Lineage (GTDB taxonomy): Bacteria > Bacillota > Clostridia > Oscillospirales > Oscillospiraceae > Faecousia. The sequence continues at coordinate 693 of JAZNJN010000103.1, forward strand.
TTTTCAAATAAGTATCAAAATCCACGCCGTTGAAGTTCATAATCAATTCCTCCCAAAATAAAAATCGCCCATGACAGACTTTCTCTGTCAAGGACGAATAAAAGCTTTATCCGCGGTACCACCTTGTTTGCCGAAACCGGCCCCTCATAACGGTGCCAACACACCGTCTGCCCCATAACGCAGGCAACGCGTCAGAAGATACTCAGGTCACCCTTTTCCCACTGCCCTCAGCGGTCCATTTGCTGCCCGGCACTTCACCCCACTTCCACCAACGGGGGCTCTCTGCAGACGCCCATGCAGCGTTATCTCCGCCTCAACGGTTTTTATATGATGGGGATATTAAACTACAAAACCGTCCCTTTGTCAAGCACTATTTTCCGCAACAGGCGGACAAAATCAGCGCCAGCGATTGATTTTTTATTTACTTGTGGTACAATGAATGTACCGACAAACAGAAAATTTATCTAAAAGTTACGCACCGCGCCAAAGCCTCCCTTGTGTAAAGGGAGGTGGCACGGCGTAAGCCGTGACGGAGGGATTGTCATGCAGTCAAAGCATAATAAGCAGCTTGTTCCTTTTGCCAAGCAACTGCGCAGAGAAATGACAAAGGAAGAACGGCATCTATGGTATGATTTTCTGCGTACCCATCCTGTCCGGTTTTCCCGACAAAAGGTGTTGGGGAAGTACATTGCCGACTTTTATAGTGCGGAAGCCAAGCTGGTAATTGAATTGGATGGCTCGCAGCACTACGAGAACGATAATATCGAAAAAGATGGCGAGCGTACCGCGTTTCTGGAAGAGTATGGCTTAACTGTTATTCGCATCCCTAACAATGAAGTCAATAGCAACTTTCGTGGCGTTTGTGAGTATATCGATGCTGCAGTAAGACAATCCCTCAGTCAAAAATCAAAAGATTTTTGACAGCTCCCTTTACACAAGGGAGCCTTGGGGCGCTGTAAGCGCCAGTACGACAAACTTGAATTTTCCAAGGAGGTTTCATAATGAAAAAATACGAATATGTAAATATCAACATCGACGGTTTTTTAGGTTCAGGCTCAGAAGAACATCGTCAAATTATTGATGAATACGCTACAAAAGGCTATAAGTATGTTGGATATATTCCTACGAATATTGCTCCCCACGGAAAAATCGTAGAAATGGATTTGATTTTCGAGATTGACCAGTAAATTCCAATATTTCGAACAGATAAAAACGGCACCCGTAATGGGTGCCGTCTTTTTACTGTTGGGAGTTCCGTTTTCACAAACTGGGCGATTTTTCTTCTTATGCCTCCGGCAGAGCGTACTGGCTGCGGTAGGTTTCAAACTGCTCGGCATAGCGGGTGCTTTCCCGGAGCTGACCGCTCTTCAGCGCGTTCAGATACTCGTGGGCCTCCAGCTTGCCCTCTGCCACCTGCAGCATTTCCACGGCAATATTGGAGCAGTGATCCGCGCTGCGCTCATAGGCCGTCAGCAGATCCTCCAGCACAAAGCCGTATTCCACGGTGCATTGACCGTCTCGCAGACGGCGGACATGGCGGGATTTGACCTCCTTGACCAGGGTGTCCACCACCTGCTCCAGAGGCTCGACCTTGGCTGCAAGGGAAAGATCCTGCTTCTCAAAGGCCGCCACGGTATGGGAAATCACATCCTGCACCGCCTTTTCCAGCACCGCCAGCTCATTCAGTGCCGGCTGGGAGAACTGGATATTCTTCTGGTACAGCTCCTGTCCTGCCTTGGCGATGGAAACGGCATGGTCGGCGATCCGCTCGATATCGCTGATGGTGTACAGCAGGGTGTTCAGCACTCTGCCGTCATGAACAGACATATCCTTGCCGGTGAGCTTCACCAGATAGCTGCCCAGAGCGTCCTGATATTCGTCGGTCTCATTTTCCAGCGCCTTCACCTGCTCCAGACCCGCTTCCTCAAAATTCCGGGTCAGGCCGATGGCCTGCACCATGGCGGTATTGGCAGTCTGTGCCATGCGGGACGCGATCTCCTGGGAGCGGAGCACCGCCACCGCCGGGGTGGCAAGCAGGCGCTCATCCAGCAGCACAGGCGTCTGGTGGACAGGCTCTGCCGGGATGGTCATATACGCCAGCTTTTCCAGCAGACGGCTCATAGGCAGCAGCACCAAGGTCGCTCCCACATTGAAGCCGGTGTGGATCAGCGCGATGTTCACGGGGTCTGTGGCATCCGTCAGGAATTTCCAGGGGATGACAGCGCCGATGCCGTAGAACAAGATGGCAAACAGGGCAACACCCACCACATTGAAGTAAAGGTGCACCAGCGCAGTGCGCCGGGCATTGCGGTTGGCGCCTACAGTAGAGATCATCGCCGTGATGCAGGTGCCGATGTTCTGACCCAGAATGATGGGGATGGCGGTGCCATAGGTCACCGCACCGGTGGCGCACAGACTCTGGAGAATACCCACAGAGGCAGAGGAGGACTGGATCACAGCCGTCAGCGCCGCACCCACCAGAATGCCGAGAATGGGGTTGGAGAAGGAAACCATCAGATCCGCAAACCACTGCTCAGTCTTCAGGAAGCTCATGGAGCTGCTCATCAGATCCATGCCGGTCATCAGCGCCATAAAGCCCAGCAGGATCGTGCCGATGCCCTGCTTTTTCTCGTTCTTGGTGAACATATACAGCGCGATACCCACAGTGCCCAGCAACGGTGCCAACGTGGAGGGCTTGAAGACCTGCACCAGGAAGCTGTCACCCTCCAGCGCCGTCAGGGACAGGATCCAGGAGGTGATGGTGGTACCCACATTGGAGCCCATGATCACACCGATGGCCTGCTTCAGCGTCATGATGCCGGAGTTGACGAAGCCGACGACCATGACGGTGGTAGCGGAGGAGGACTGGATCACGGCAGTGACTGCCGCGCCAAGCAGAAAGCCCTTTAACACTGTGCCGCTCATTTTCGCCAGCACGGTCTGCAGCTTGCCGCCGGCCAGACGCTCCAGGGAATTACCCATCACTTCCATGCCGAATAGGAACAGGGCAAGACCGCCCAGCAGGGTTATGATCTTGAGAAGATAAAATGTCATATATTTACACCTGTCTTTCTTTACAAGTTATTGACCTGAATTTACCAGTTTAATCATAAACCCCCGGCGAAGAATATTCCATATAGGAAAGGAAAGACTTTTGTAAAATCTATGTAAAGAGCGGCATCTTACGATGCCGCTGTGCTTACGGAAATGTCACGGTAACGGTCGTTCCCTCACCGGGAGTGCTGGCAAGGGTCAGCTTTGCCTTGTGGTACTGTACCGCGTGCTTGACGATGGAAAGACCCAGTCCCGTACCGCCGGACTGCTTGGAGTGGCTCTTGTCCACCCGGTAAAACCGCTCAAAGATCCGGTCCTGATGCTCTGCCGGGATGCCGATGCCGGTATCCGCGACGGCGAGGGTCTTTTCTCTGACGGTAACCGTCACGCTGCCCCCGGCAGGGGTGTATTTCACCGCGTTGTCACAAAGGTTATAGGCGATCTCCTGCAGCAGCCGGGGAACACCGGACACCACAGTGCTTTCGCCCTCCAAAACGAAGGCTATACCCTTGGCATCCGCCGCGCTTTGCAGCACTGATACCGCCTCCTTCGCCACGGCATAAAGATCCACATCCTCACCGGGGATCTGCACGCCCTCGTCCAGCTGGGAAAGGCGGATGATATCCTCCACCAGATCCACCAGCCGTGCCGCCTCCTTGCGGATGTGGCCTACGAACCGGGGAGTATCCTCCGGCTTCACCATGCCGTTTTCCAGCAGCTCCGCCGAGCCGATGATGGATTGCAGCGGTGTCTTCAGCTCATGGGAAACATTGGCAGAAAATTCCCGGCGGCTGCGCTCGGCGTTCCGGGTCTCGGTCACATCAAAGGTCAGCAGCACCGCGCCGATCACCTTGTTATCCGACACGATCCGGTTGACGGAGATCTGATACTCCCGTCCGTCCCGGCTTGCCCGGAATTCCGCGCTGCCGTCAAGGAACGCCCTGTCGATGGCGCTGCGCATAACCGGCACGGCAAATGCCATGTAGCTTTTTCCCACCCAGCTTTGCGCACTGCCCAGCAGTGCACCGGCGGCAGGATTGATGCTCAGCACGATGCCCTCCCGGTCCATCAGCATCAGACCCTCGCCCATATTCCCGGTGATCTGCTCCAGCTCGTCAGTCTTGCGCTGCAGTTTACGCATCTGGGATGCGATCTGCAGATGCTGCTGATGGATCCGCTGGAGCAGCGGCGTGATCTCCTCGTAGCAGTCGTTTTGCAGGGGGTGCTCCAGATCCAGCTTATTGATCGGCTGGGTGATCCGCCGGGACATCCGGTGGGACAGCACCGCCGACAGCACGATGGCGATCAGGATCACCACGCAAATAGGCGGCAGCATTCCCAATAACAGTGTCGCGGAGTTTGCCGCACTGATGCCGATCCGCAAAACCGTACCGTCGGAAAGCCGCTTTGCCTGATAGACGGTCTTTTCCGTCAGCGTGGCAGACTGCCGGGTGCTGCTGCCATAACCGGTCTCCAAAGCAGATTGGATCTCCTCCCGATCTGCGTGATTTTCCATGGTGTCCTCGTCTGCCTGAGAATCGTACAAAACTGTGCCGGCTTCATCCACCCAGGTAATGCGAAACCGGGAGGACTCCACCGCCTTCAGATAGGCCATTCCCTGCTGCTCTGTGGCTGTGGCGGCAAGCTCCAGCTCATCTCTCAGCTGCGCCATCTGCACGCCGTCAAAGTAGTCATACAGCATGCCCATAATGACACCTACAGAACACAGCAGCACCACCGCCGCCACAAAAATAGTGGAGCGAAAGATCTTACCTGTCATACCCTGCCTCCAAGCGATAGCCTACATTGCGCACCGTTTCGATATGCTGACCGTATGCACCCAGCTTTTGCCGCAGGGTACGGATGTGCATATCCACCGTCCGGGTCTCTCCCAGATAATCGCAGCCCCAGACCTCCTGCAAAAGCTGCTCTCTGGTAAATGCTGTGCCCGGATGGCACAAAAACAGCCGCAGCAATTCATATTCCTTAAAGGTCAGATTTACCCTGTCCCCATCACAGGTGACGGTATGGGCATCGGGATCCAGCACAAGTCCCTGCAACCGCAAAAGATTGCCGGTTTCTTTCCGGCACCGCCGCAGCACTGCTTTTACCCGGGAGACCATTTCCATCACGCCGAAGGGCTTCACCAGATAATCATCCGCGCCCAGATCCAGGCTCTGGATCTTATCGTACTCCGTGCCCTTTGCCGTTGCCATGATCACCGGAATATCCTGTAAACCGGGGGTTTCTTTCATTTTTCGCAGCAGTGTTACGCCGTCCATTTCCGGCAGCATCACATCCAGAAGCACCAGCTCCGGCCGCTCCGTTTCCAGCGCCTGCCAGAAGGCAAGACCGTCTTCAAAGCCCCGGGCATCAAACCCGGTGGAGCGCAATGCGTACAGTTCAATATCCCGGATGCTGGCATCATCTTCTACACACCAGATCACAAATCATCCCTCCTTAATAAGGGTAACGACACTTTCCACATGGGCGCAGCGGGGGAAGAGGTCGGCGGCGAGGGCATTTTGCAGCCGGTAACCCCGCTCCTTTAATAGCGCTACATCCCGGGCAAGGGTGGCAGGATCGCAGGAAACATACACGATCCGCCGGGGAGCAAAACGGGAAAGCGCCTCGATAGTGTCCGCATTCAAGCCCTTTCGGGGCGGGTCGACCACGACAACATCCGCCCGGATGCCCTGCTTTTCCAGTTCCAGCGCCGCCTGTCCTGCATCGCCGCAGAAAAACTCCGCATTTTCGATGCCGTTGCGTTTGGCGTTTTCCTTGGCATCCTCCACCGCTTGGGGAACGACCTCCACACCGATGACCTTGCCGGCAGCGGACGCCATGGCGAGGGTAATCGTGCCCACGCCGCAGTAAAGGTCAAGCACCGTATCATCCTCGGTGATCTGTGCCTGCTGGATGGCGGCGGCATAGAGCCGCTGTGCCTGATGGTGATTTACTTGGTAAAAAGAATGGGGAGAAAGCCGGAAACGAAGGCCGCAGAGGGTATCTTCAATAAAGCCGTCGCCGTACAAGGTGATGGATTCCTCTCCCAAAATCGTATTGCCCTTTTTGGTGTTGACGGACAGCACCAAGGTGGTGAAGCCGGGGATCTTCTGCAGCCGCTCGATCAACTCCGGGGCATGGGGCAGTTTCCGCCCGTTCACCGCAAGACAGACCAAAATCTGCCCGGACACCCCGCCCCGGCGGACATAGATATGCCGCACAAGACCGGTATGGTGTAGTTCGTCGTAGGCGGGGATGCGGAACTGGTTCATGTGGTCGATCACCGCATTTTTCACCAGATCCATCTGGGCAGGCAAAATGCCGCAGCGGTCATTTTCCACCACATCATGAGTGCCGGCACGAAAAAAACCGGCGTAAGCTCTGCCCTTTTTGGAAGACACCGGGTACTGGGCCTTATTGCGGTAGCCGTGGCTGGTGGGGGCGGCAAGAATGGAAATATCCTCCAGATCTTCTCCGCCAATACGGTTCAGGCAGGTGCGCACCCGCTCCTTTTTCAGCCGCAGCTCCTCGTCGTAGTCCATATGGTGAAAGTTACAGCCGCCGCAAAGCTTGGCAACGGTGCATTCCCGGTTGATCCGGTGGGGGGATTTCTCCAAAATCTCCACGATCTTGCCCGATGCCCATGTTTTCGCCGCCTTCTCGATGCGGACACGGCAGGTTTCGCCGAAAATGGCGTTGGGAATGAACACCGCACAGCCTTCGATTTTCGCAACGCCCTGCCCCTCGGCAGTGTAGTCCACGATCACTGTTTCATAGATCTGATTTTTGATCAGCATTTTATATCCTCCAAGGGCATTTCCATGGTGACGCACCGGGGCGTCATGCCCATTTTTTCGTAAAAGCGCTGGGCGCGGTCATTCCCCCGCCAGACATTCAAGGTAACGAAGGCGCAGCCGATTTCTTTGGCATAGCCGCAGGCATGGCGGTACAAAGAGGTAGCCACATCGCTGCCCCGATATTTTTCGTCCACGCAGAGATCGTCGATATACAGCTCCCCGTGGGCCACCAAGGTCTTTTCCACACAAAAGCAGTAGCCGGCAACAAAATCATCTTCTGCCGCCACGAAGATGGGACGGTGGGTGTCCCGCAGGATCTCCTCCAACGCGGACGCATCATATTTGCACATTCCCCCGGGGAAGATATCCGGGCGAAGCTGATGGTGGACTTCCCCCACCTGCCGCAGCAGCGCCAGAATACCGGGAATATCTTCTCTTTTCGCCAACCGGAGCTCCATAACTGTCACCTCGCAAAAGGGCAAATGATCGTTTAGCTTTCTAAGGCCCCCTTGTGTAAAGGGGGTGGTGCTCCGCGCAGCGAATCTAAATTTCCGGGCTGCCGGGGGCAGCCCAACAAATACGATAGGCTCGCGCTGCGCGCTCCGTTGCTCACATAAACGATAATTTATTTTACCACGGAATTTTTGCAAGGTAAAGCGGAGAATCTTGAGAATCGGGTAAAGAGGTGGTATAATTTTTCCAAAGGATGTGGGAACTATGAGTTATGTAAACTGCAAACTGTGTCCCCGGCAGTGTGGCGTAGACCGGACAGCAGGGGGCCTCGGCTGGTGCGGCGCGCCCGACACCGCGCTGGTGGCAAAGCATATGATACATCTCTGGGAAGAGCCGGCACTGGCAGGAAGCGGCGGCAGTGGTGCTATCTTCTTCGGCGGCTGTACCCTTGGCTGCAAATACTGCCAGAACGCCGCCATCAGCGGACATCCTATCGGTGAGCCGACAGACAGTGCAAAACTTCGCAAAATCATGGAAGAACTGATCGCCCAGGGGGCGGAAAATATCGACCTTGTGACCCCCACCCATTATCTGCCCACCATCCTGAGCGCCTTGTCGCCCAAGCTGTCCGTCCCGGTTGTTTACAACTGCGGCGGCTACGAGCGGACGGAAACCCTAAAATTATTGGAGGGCAAGGTGGACATCTACCTGCCGGACCTGAAATATGCAGACCGCTCCCTTGCTGCCCAACTTTCCGGCGCGGAGGATTACTTTGAAACTGCCGCCGCTGCCATCCGGGAAATGGTACGCCAGACCGGCCCGGTGCAGTGGCAGGGGGATAAGGTAGTGCGGGGCGTGATCATCCGCCACTTGATTTTGCCCGGGTGTGTGGAGAATTCCCTGAAGGTGCTGGACTGGATCGGCGAGACTTTTGCCCCCGGTGAGGTTTTGGTCAGTCTGATGCGCCAGTATACCCCCATGGGTAACCTTCCCGCTCCCTTTGACCGGCAGGTGACCGACGAAGAATACGATGCGGTGCTTAGCTGGATGCTTCTGAACGACCTGCAAGGTTTCACCCAAGAGAAAGACTCCGCCGAAAAAACATATATACCGGATTTTTAGGAAGATAAATGATCGTTTAGCTTAACAAAGGCTCCCTTGTGTAAAGGTTTAGTGACCGTAGCAGCAAAGCTGCTTACGGTCACTTAATACAGAGGAGAGCTGTCAGCCGGAGGCTGACTGAGGGATTGTCACTAATCGTGGTATGATTGCCACCGGCAATCATTGAGATTTGTTACGCTGCGCTTTGCAACAGCCCCTCCGCCCCTAACGGGGCACCTCCCCTTACACAGGGGAGGCTCGCGCTTCGCGCTCCTTTACTCGCATAAACGATCATTTAGTTTTCCTGAAACAGCTCCTCTATGCTTGCAAAGCGGTAGCCCATTTGTTCCCATTTGGTCAACAATTCGTCCAGAATGGCGGCGTTGGTGGTGGAGGTAGAATGGAGCAGCACCACCGCGCCGTTATGGGTGCGAGGCAGGAGCTTCTCAAATGCCTTTTCCGCCGATGGCTGGGCATCGTTGTTCCAGTCCACATAGGCAAGACTCCAAAATACGGTTTTGTACCCCAATTCCTGGGCCATTTTTAAATTCTCCTCGCTGTATGTGCCCTGGGGTGGGCGGTAGTACATGGGCAGCTTCTGCCCCACAGTGGATTCATACAGATTTGCAAGGTCGGCAAACTCTTTCTCAAAGGATGTTTTATCGGAAATTTTGCTCATATCCGGGTGGTGCATGGTGTGGTTACCCACAATATGCCCCTCTGAAACCATCCGCCGCACCAGATCGGCATTCTTTTCTATATAATTGCCCACCAGAAAGAATGCGGCGGGGGCATTGTGCTTTTTCAGCGCATCCAGGATCTTTTCCGTGCAGCCGGTTTCGTTACCTGCATCAAAAGTTAAAAAAAGCACCTTTTCCTCGGTATTTCCCAGGTAGGCGGCATCGTACTTTTTTAGCTGCTGGACGCTTGCCGGACCTTGGGGGGCGATGCCCTCCTGACGAAAACTCAGCCCCCATGCGCCGGTTGACATAACGTTTGTGAGCATCAAATGAATTCCAAAACCCAACGCGGCGCACAGGGCGCCGATCAGAATAAAAAGATCCCGTTTCCGCATAAAAAATCCCCTCCCGTGGACAATCTATGCCCGGGGAGGGGGAGATATTCAAACCATGTGTCGCCGCAGCCGCCGGGCGATGACCCATGCCAGGGAGATCTTGATCCCATCGGGCAGAATAAACGGCAAAACGGTCAAAACAATGGGATTTTCGCTGCCGGTGTAAATATGAGAAAACCATATTGCGCCGCAGGCATAGCAAAGGAGCAGACCTACAATCACAGCGATCAGCCGGGATTTTTCACCGAAAATGGCAGTGATCAGCCAGAAAACCAGAGCAGCGGCCAGTATTCCCCACAAAAAGCCGCCGGTGGTGCCGAAAAACGCGCCAAATCCGCCGTGGAAACCGGAAAACACCGGCAGACCCACAGCGCCCAGAGCAAGATAAACAGCGACGGAAATACTGCCCAATTTTCCGCCCAAAGTCAGCAGCGCAAGGAAAACAGCAAAGGTCTGCAAG
>JAZNJN010000104.1:0-5373 GCA_045578025.1 Faecousia sp.
AAGGAGGCATTGGGATGAGATCTACCCTTCACGGAGGCTCCTGCGGTGATTCCTGCTGCCTGCGGGTACAGAATCTTTCCGTAGAGATCGGGCATAACAAGATCTTAAAGGATGTGAACCTCCATGTCCACTGTGGTGAGCTGGTGGCACTGATCGGCCCCAATGGCGCGGGCAAAAGCACACTGATCAAGGCCATTCTGGGTCAGCAGGAGTATGACGGCATCATCGCCTTTTCCGCACCCGGTCAGCGGGGCAGAAAGCCGAAGATCGGCTATGTTCCCCAGAGTCCCTCTTTTGATCCCGGTGATCCGGTAAGTGTTGCGGATCTGTTTGTATGCTGCCAGAGCCGCCGTCCGGCGTTTCTGGGTATTTCCAAGACCATGCGCGCCCATATTTTGGAATGTTTAGACCGGGTACATGCCGCGGATCTCATCGACAAACGGGTAGGCGCCCTCTCCGGTGGTGAGCTGCAGCGGGTGCTGCTGGCGCTGGCACTGGAGCCAATCCCCAACATTCTGATTCTGGACGAGCCCCTTTCCGGCGTGGACGTGGAGGGACAGAGCGGACTGATGGACATGCTGGACGAACTGCGCCAAACCTACGATCTGTCCATCTTGATGACTACCCATGATTTCTCCATGCTGAATCGGTATGCTGACCAGGTGGTACTGATCGATCACGGCATCGTCAAAATGGGTGCACCAGTCGAAGTTCTGGGCTCCCCGGAATTCCTCACCACCTTCCGGATGAAAGGAGGGCATAAAGAATGAGCCTTTGGTATTCTCTTTGTGAACTTCTTCCTGTGGAGATGCTACAGTGGGACTTTATGAAAAATGCCCTGCTGGCCATCTTGATCATGGCGCCCCTGTTCGGTCTGATGTCCACCATGATCGTCACCGGAAAAATGAGCTTTTTCTCTGATGCGTTGGGCCACTCTGCCTTCACCGGTATCGCCATCGGCGCTATCTGCGGCATTGCCGCGCCTACATGGGCGGCGGTTGTATTCAGCGTGGTGTTTGCGCTGCTGTTTTCCTATGTCCGCAGCCGCAGCAACCAGGCGGCTGATACCATCATCGGCGTATTCTCCAGCGCCGCGGTGGCATTGGGCATTTTCATCGCCACCCTGGGCGGCGGCAGCTTTACCAAATACAACACCTATCTCATTGGTGATGTCTTGTCGATCACTCCCGGGCAGATCGGCATGCTGGCGCTGGTGCTTGCGGCGATGGTAATCTTCTGGATCCTCTGCGCCAACCGGCTGACACTGACTGCCATCCATCCCCAACTGGCTTCCTCCCGGGGCATCCCGGTAAAGCTTTCCCAAGGCATGTTCACCACCGCCATTGCCGTGGTGGTTGCACTGTCCATCTCCAGTGTTGGTCTTTTGATCCTCAACTCTTTGCTGGTGCTGCCTGCGGCATCTGCTCGAAATGTGGCGAAAAATCTGCGGCAGTATCACGGGATCTCTATTCTGTTTGCTTTGATTGCCGGCATCGGCGGGCTGACCGCATCTTACTATCTGGGCGCGTCTGCCGGCGCATCCATTTCTCTGATTCTGGCGCTGATCTTCGCTGTCAGCTTCTGCCTGCGGAAAAGGAGGGCGTAATATGGAACAGGTCTCGATTCGACCCATCGCCCATATGCAAAGCGATTTCCCCACCAAATTCGGCATCCCCCGGCAGAGCGGACTGGTGGACGAGCTGCGCTCCACCATCGTTTTTGAGCCGGAGTTTCGCAATCCGGATACTTTACGGGGCATTGATGGCTACTCCCACCTGTGGATCATCTGGCAGTTTTCCGAAGCCGTCAGAACGGAGTGGTCCCCCACTGTCCGTCCGCCCCGTCTGGGGGGCAATACCCGGATGGGCGTATTTGCCACCCGTTCCCCATTCCGCCCCAATTCCTTGGGACTTTCCTGCGTAAAGCTTTTGGGCGTGGAGCATACCCAGGACCACGGCACGGTTTTGCATGTAGGCGGCGCCGATCTGATGGACGGCACTCCCATCTTTGATATCAAGCCCTACATTCCCTACAGCGACTGCTTAAAAGATGCCGTAGGCGGTTTTACCGAAGATGCAGAGGATTTTCTGCTGGCAGTAGACTTCCCCGCCGAACTTCTGGAAATGCTGCCGGAAAATAAACGGGCCGCTGCCGTGGGCGTGCTGTCCCACGATCCCCGCCCCTCCTATCAGCGCAGCGCTGACCGGGTTTATGGGTTGACCTTTGCCGGCTACGACATCCGTTTCACCGTGGCAGGTAAGAATTTAACTGTGCAGGAAGTGACTCCTGTCTGATAAAAAGCCTCGACAAAAGTCGGGGCTTTTTTTAAGTTTTTATTGCCAAGCAGGCAATCTTCTGGTATAATTGCATTGTTATGGAAAAGAGAAAACATTTATTTGTCAGCCGGAAAAACGCGCTGACATGGCTGATGGCACTGTGCCTGGTCGGCTCGGCAGTGGCCCGCATTGTGATCGCCTGTTTGAAAGGGTCAGGCGAGGAACTGGAAGTGTGGAGCCAAATCGTTCTGCCTGTGGCAGCCACCTTGCTGTATGTGCTCATCGTACTCATCAACGGCAAAGAACTGTTTTACAAAACCGCGATCCCTGTTTGGCTGCTGGGTCTTTATTACGCCATTCAGCCCCATGTGATCATTGGCAACAATCCCTTCCTGCTGGGTATGTACTATACCTGCATCGTTTTTTATTGCGTGCTTTACACCGCGATCACCTGCGGTGCGATCCGCTTCCCCTGGCTGCTGGTGCTGCTGTTCCTTGCGCCCCTTGCCGCCATGGGCTACATATGCTTCAGCTCCGGCGACTGGCTGCAGGCAATGCTTTCTTACAATCTGCTGCCCAATGTGCTGCTGTTTATTGGCGGATTGCTGCTGTGCTTTGCCATCCGGGTCTCTCCCGAGGGGGCTTATCATCCCACATGGGGCGACCGGATCGACGGCCGGAAGATCCGCACATTGTCCCCCATGGCGCAGATCACCATGTATTTCCAGTGGGAGCGCAACATTTGCTCCAATCTGTTTGAGGAATCCTTTGAGATCTCCCACATTGACCGGTATATCCGCCAGAAGCGCCGGGAGGGTTTGACCGATTTCGGCATCACCCATGTGCTGCTGGCTGCCTATGTCCGTGGCATCGCCAAGTATCCCCAGCTGAACCGGTTTATCTCCGGACAGAAGGTTTACTCCCGGGGCAATGACATTCAGTACTGCATGGTAGTCAAGAAGGAAATGACCATCGAGTCTCCCGACACCTCCATCAAGGTCCACCTGACTCCCTACGACACTGCCGTAGATGTCTACAACAAGCTGAACACCGCTGTTGCAGAGGTCAAGAAGACCCAGGAGCTGGACTCCGGTATCGATAATCTGATCCAGTACTTAAATCTGATCCCCGGTTTGCTGCTGAAGTTCGTAGTTTGGCTGCTGAAGCTGCTGGACTACTTCGGTCTGCTGCCCAAGTTCCTGCTGGAGCTGAGCCCCTTCCACGGAAGTCTGTTCTTCACCTCCATGGGTAGTCTTGGCATCCCGCCCATTTATCACCATCTGTATGACTTCGGCAACATCCCCGCTTTCGGTGCCTTCGGTATGAAGCGCCGGGCGCTGGAGGTGCAGGAGGATGGCTCTGTGGTGCAGAAGAAATACATCGATGTGAAGTTCGTCCTGGACGAGCGGATCGTGGACGGCTATTACTATGCCACCTTCTTCAAGTACTTCCGTCGGCTCCTTGCCCATCCCGAAGTGCTGGACAATCCTCCCGAGGAAGTCGTAAAGGACATCGATTAAGCTATGAAAGCGCAAATATGCAACTATCTGCCAGGGGATCACCCCTGGCAGAATCAAATTTATTGGTACGATACCATCGGCTCCACCAATACAGAAGCAAAGCTTCTGGCTAATCAAGGCGCACCCCACGGAACTGTGCTGATTGCCGGCAGTCAGACCGCCGGCAGAGGACGCTTGGGGCGCAGTTTTCTATCCCCCAAAGATATGGGCATTTACATGAGTGTGATCCTGCGGCCTCAGTGCCGTCCCGGAGAACTGATGCATCTGACCTGTGCCGCAGCAGTTGCCATGTGTGATGCCGTAGAAAATGCCGCGGGTTTTCGCCCGGGCATTAAGTGGACAAACGATCTGGTATATGAAAGCCGCAAGCTGGCAGGAATCCTAACGGAGCTTTCTGTGAACAGTGGGACAGGTCTGGTGGATTACGCCATCGTGGGCATCGGCATCAACTGCCACCAGGAAGAAGAGGATTTTGATCCCCAGATCCGCAGCTTTGCCGGGTCTCTGGATATGTTTGCAAAAGAATCGGTCGACCGGGCAAAGGTAGCTGCGCACATGATACGCGCTCTTTCCCAAATATCCTGCGGATTGCAGTGTGATAAAAATGCTGTCTTGCAGCAGTACCGCAAAGACTGCGTGACTCTGGGAAAAGAAGTCTGTGTGGTGGGAGGAAATGACACGCGACACGGATATGCTATGGATGTAGACGAGGAAGGCGCGCTGGTAGTCCGGTTTGAGGATGGGACTACAGAAGCGGTCAATGCCGGTGAAGTGAGCATCCGGGGTATGTATGGTTATGTGTAATACAAAAATTCCCAAAAATTATGTTGCTTTTTCCCGCCGGTTTGGTTATACTGAAAGTAGAAAATCATAAAGAACGGAGGCAATTCAGATGAAAGTTTTTGGAATTATTATTAAGATCGTGATCGCCTTGGCCGCTGTTGCCGGCGCGGTGTATATTGCCGCCACCTACGGTGACAAGATCGTTGCCTGGGCAAAGAAGATGCTGGCCAGAATCGGTTGCTGCGACTGCGACTGTGACTGCGACTGTGATTGCCAGTGTGAGTGCGACTGCTGTGATGAGACTCCTGAAGAAGTCCCCGCAGCGGAAGTTCCTGCGGAGGAAGCCGCTTCCGACGCTGATTTTGAGGGCTAAATTGCATACAAAAAGGGCTGTTGTTTTGCAACAGCCCTAATTTTTATGCCATAGTCAGGATGTTTACCAGCATCTCCACGCACTTTTCCATATCCTCTACCGGGATATACTCAAAGCGGCCGTGGTAATTCTGTCCACCGGTGCACAGGTTGGGACAAGGCAGACCCTCGTAAGACAGTCTGGCGCCGTCGGTGCCGCCGCGGATAGGTACTTCCCGGGGCTCCATGCCGGCTTGCTTCATCGCCTTTTTCGCCCGGTCAACGATGTGCATGCAGGGCTCGATGCACTGCTTCATATTGAAGTAGCTGTCCTTGATGGTCAGGGTGACTGTTCCCTCGCCGTACTTGCGATTGATAAAGTCAGCAGCAGCAGTCATCACCGCTTTCTTTTCCCCGAACTTTTCCATATCATGATCCCGGAT
>JAZNJN010000105.1:0-4789 GCA_045578025.1 Faecousia sp.
GGGCGGCGCTGTGGTGGAAAATGTATTCCCCGGCGTCAAGCAGCCCTGCGGTCTTATCGGCATCGCGGAAAAGGGCATGATGAACGCCCAGTTTCGCACCGCCTCCAACGGCGGTCACGCCTCCTCCCCCAAGCCTCATACCCCCATCGGCATCCTCTCCGCCGCCTGTAAGCGGATCGAGGATCATCCCTTCAAAATGCATCTGACCAAGCCTGCGGCAGAGATGTTTGATACTCTGGGCCGGCACTCCACCTTCCTGTACCGGATGATTTTTGCCAACCTCTGGTGCTTTAGCTGGGTCATCGACCTGCTGGGCAAAACCTCCGGCGGCGAAATGAACGCCTTGCTGCGCACCACGGCGGCATTTACCCAGATGGAAGGCAGCTCCGCCCGGAATGTGATCCCCACCGAGGCAAAGATGGTTGCCAATATGCGGCTGAACCCGGCTGACAGCGTGGAAAGCGCCCTTGCCTATCTGAAAAAGACAGTCAATAACGATGCCGTAGAGATCACAGCGCTGGAATCCTTTGAGCCCAGCCGCATTTCCGAAACCGGCTGCAAGGCATGGGATACTGTCGCCGCTGCGGTGGCCTCCTCCTGGCCCGGCTGTATCGTCAGCCCCTATCTGATGGTACAGTGCTCCGACTCCCGGCACTACGGCAGAATCTCCGATCATGTCTACCGCTTCTCTGCCATGGATCTGACCAAGGAGGAGCGCGGCTCCATCCACGGCAACAACGAAAAGATCCGGCTGGAAACCATTTGCAAGGCTGTGGAGTTCTATATCCGCCTGATGAAATTGTGCTAATATTTCCCAAATACACCCACGAGATCCACGGATTTCGTGGGTGCTTTATCATTTTTAATTATAAATTTGCATATTTCTCCTCTTTTTGGTGATAATAGCGGATTGCATTTTCCCTTCAGGTATGGTAGAATGTATGGTGAAGTATTACGCATATCGATTGCGAATAAAAAACGAGGTGAACCTCTGTGCAAATGGAAAAATCTGCCTATGCATTCCGCCTGGAAGGCAACCCCGTACACTGCGAGGTTTTTGGCCACGGCCATATTAACTATACTTTGAAGCTGACCACCGATACCGGTGCGGAATATATCCTTCAGCGAATCAATAAATATGTCTTTAAGGACCCTGTGCGTCTGATGGCAAATGTCAGCGCCGTCACAGACTATATCCGTGACCGGGTCACAGACCCCCGAATGTTCATGCGGTTTATTCCCACCTACGACGGGAAATACTATCATGTCGATGAGCAGGGCGAATACTGGCGGGCCTATAATTTCCTTTTCGGCTTCTGTCTGGATATTCCCGAATCCGATGAGGATTTCTACCAGAGCGCTCTGGCGTTCGGCCGTTTCCAGGAGCTGCTCAGCGATTTCCCCGCTGACACTCTCTATGAAACCATCCCTGAATTCCACAACACCGTCGACCGCTATGCCCAATTTAAAGCATCTGTAAAAGCGGATGCCGCCGGCCGTGCTGCCGGTGTACAGGAAGAGATCAACTTCCTGCTGGAGCGGGAGGATTTGGGCAGCACTCTGCAGAAAATGCGGAAGGACGGTCTTCTCCCCCTGCGGGTGACCCACAATGATACAAAGCTGAATAATGTCCTGCTGGACCGGATAACCCGCCAGAGCCTGTGTGTTCTGGATCTGGATACCGTTATGCCCGGTCTGAGCGTCCACGACTTCGGCGACTCCATCCGCTTCGGTGCATCTACTGCCGTGGAGGATGAAAAAGACCTTTCCAAGGTCGAGATGGATCTGCATCTGTTTGAGGTTTATACCCGGGGTTATCTGGAAGCTGCCACTTCCCTTACAGATCGGGAGATCGCCATGCTGCCCATGGGCGCGCTGGTCATTACATTGGAGCTTGCCACCCGATTCCTGAAGGATTATCTGGACGGTGACCTGTACTTTAAGACCGCTTACCCCGAGCACAATCTGGTCCGTGCCCGCACCCAGATCAAGCTGGTTGCCGATATGCAGAAAAAGTGGGAAGACATGAACCGTATCGTGGCAGAGGTCGCCGCGAAAGCCCGATAAGGAGAACCTTTATGCAGTATTTGGGTATTGATTATTCCGTAAAGAATGTCCCCCAGTTGGACTCCGGTTTTATTCCCTTTGGCGTGTGGGCGGATGCCTACCGCAAGGACGCAAAACAGCAGGTTTCTGTGGCTGTTGAACGAAACAACGGTCACATTTCTGTCCGCCACACCTATATCTACGGCACAGAAGAGATGTTCGCCGCAGATTACCGGTATCTGGAGCGGTATGTAAAGTTCCTGCTCTGGTCCATCGGCGGTTTCCGGGTGTATATCTGCGGCTGCAGCAATCTTGCGCAGAAGCTGCAAAAGGCTTACTCCCCCGAGGGTGACCGGGCCTTTGACTTTGACTTCTTCCAGAAGCTCTATGAGCGTCCTCTGGAGATCATCGACTGCGCCCTTAGCGAGTGCCCCCAGCCCAACGAGTCCCCCGTCCCCATCGGTGGACACGTAGAGGGCTGCCGTATCGGCTTTGATGCCGGCGGCTCCGACCGGAAGGTCTCCGCTGTCATCGACGGCGAGGTGGTCTACTCCGAGGAAGTGGTCTGGCATCCCAAGGTAAATCCCGATCCCAGCTATCAGTATGAAGGCATTCTGGACTCGTTGCGCACCGCCGCATCCAAGATGCCCCGGGTGGACGGCATCGGTGTCAGCTCTGCCGGCGTATTCATCGGCAATGCTCCCATGATCTCCAGTATTTTCTACTGTGTCCCCAGAGACCGCTGGGAGGAGGTCAAAACTGTGTATGACCGGGCTGCCGCTGCCATCGGTGATGTGCCTGTGGTGGTCGCCAACGACGGCGATGTCACCGCTCTTGCCGGTGCGATGGGTATGAATGTAGGCAACCTGATGGGTCTTGCCATGGGCACTTCCGAGGCCGTGGGCTATGTTGACAAGGATCAGAATATTCTGGGTTGGATCAGCGAGCTGGCATTCGCCCCTGTGGATCTGAATGAGGATGCCATGCAGGACGAATGGTCCACCGATTTCGGTGTGGGCTGCAAGTATTTCTCCCAGGATGCTGTCAATAAGCTTGCCCCCCGGGCAGGTATCGAACTGGACGAGAGCCTGACTCCCGCCGAAAAGCTGAAGGTCGTCCAGAGTCTGATGGAAAATGACGATCCCCGCGCTCAGCAGGTCTTCCACGACATTGGCGTGTATCTCGCCTTTGCTGTGCAGCAGTACAATCAGTATTACGACATCCGCCACATGATGGTGCTGGGCAGAGTTATGTCCGGCAAGGGTGGCGACACCATCCTCGCTACCTGCCAGCAGGTGCTGAAGGATGAATTCCCCAACCTCTACGAAAATATCCAGGTCATGCTGCCCGACGAAAAGACCCGCCGCGTGGGTCAGTCCGTCGCCGCTGCCAGCCTACCCGATATCCGCAAATAATCACCAGGAGGCAGCTCCCAACCGGGCTGCCTCTTTTTTGAAAAGGAGCTTACTATGTTTTATAAAAATGCCCGTATCTATACCGCTGACCACCAGTTCCGCAACGGTGCTTTCGAAGTCGTTGATGGCAAGTTCGGCGCTGTCCTTCCCGAGAAAGTTCCCGCTGATGCCATCGACCTGAAGGGCGCGACGGTGATCCCCGGTCTGATCGATGTCCACAACCACGGAAATTCCGGTGCAGATTTTTCTGACGGCGATTACGAGGGCTTAAAGCGCATGGCAAAATATCTGGCGGAGAATGGCATCACATCTTTTGCCCCCGCCTCTATGACCCTGCCCTACGATGTGCTGGAAAAGGCCTTTGACACCGCCCGGCAGTTGGTGGAGGAATCCCCCGAGGGGCATTCCAGGCTCATGGGCATCCAGATGGAAGGCCCTTACTTCTCTGAAAAGAAAAAGGGCGCTCAGAACGGCGAATATCTGAAAAATCCCGATTTTGACGGCTTCAAAAAGCTGTACGACGGCTGCGGCGGACTGGTGCGCATCGTAGATGTAGCACCGGAGCTGCCCGGCGCAGCGGAATTTGTGGAAAAGGCGAGCAAGCTGTGCACCGTTTCCGTTGCCCACACCGATTCTGACTACGACCACGCAAAGGCCGCCTTCGAAAAG
Source organism: Faecousia sp. (assembly GCA_045578025.1). Taxonomy (GTDB): domain Bacteria; phylum Bacillota; class Clostridia; order Oscillospirales; family Oscillospiraceae; genus Faecousia. Next base: position 4,131 of record JAZNJN010000105.1, read on the forward strand.
GGCGCTACCCATCTGACCCACCTGTACAACGCCATGCCCGGCATCCACCACCGCAACCCCGGTGTGATCCCCGCTGCAGCGGAAGATCCCCATGTCCGCGCAGAGCTGATCTGCGACGGCATGCATATCCATCCCGCCTCCGTGCGGCTGGCATTCTCCATCTTCGGCGGCGCCCGGATGGTGCTGGTGAGCGATGCCCTGCGGTGCTGCGGCATGCCCGACGGTGAATATGAGCTGGGCGGTCAGCCGGTGTTCCTTGCCGGCGGCGTGGCAAAGCTGGCAGACGGTACTCTGGCAGGCTCTGCCACCAACCTGTTCGACTGCATGAGAAATGCCATCCTCTTCGGCATTCCCGAAGTCGATGCCGTCCGCGCTTCTACCTTCAATCCCGCCTGCGCCCTGGGCGTGCAGGATAAGGTAGGCTCCATCAGCACCGGCAAATACGCCGACTTCATCGTTTGCCGCAGCGACTACACCGGCCGGCGGGTGTTCCTTGGCGGCAAGGAGCTTGGATAATCCGGTAAATGATCGTTTAGCTTTCTAAGGCCCCCTTGTGTAAAGGGGGCTGTCACGCGGACAGCGTGACTGGGGGATTGACAATCCCTCCGTCTCCGCCTTGCGGCGGAGCCACCTCCCTTTGCACAAGGGAGGCTCGCGCT
>JAZNJN010000106.1:0-12488 GCA_045578025.1 Faecousia sp.
CCCGTGCCAACTTCTCCTCCACGGAGGAGGCCCAGATGGAGAATCTGCGGAAGATGTTCATGGCCATGTCCAAGGACATCCGGGTGGTGCTGATCAAGATCGCCGACCGTCTGCACAACATGCGCACCATGCAGTATCAGAGTCCTGCCAAGCAGATCAGCAAGTGTCAGGAGACTATGGATATCTACGCCCCCCTGGCACACCGTCTTGGTATGCAGAAGATCAAGTGGGAGCTGGAAGATATTGCCCTGCGCTATCTGGATCCCGAGGCCTATGAGCAGATCATGACTTACCTCCAGGCCCACCATGAGCAGGACGAAGCCTTCATGAACACCATTCAGGCAACCATCACCGACCGGCTCTCCCGGGTAGGCATCGCCAACACCGCCTACGGCCGCATCAAGCATGTCTACTCCATCTACCGCAAAATGCACGCACAGGGTAAGACTCTGGACGAACTGTACGATGTGTACGCCTTCCGTGTTATCGTAGATTCCATTCCCGACTGCTATAACGTGCTGGGCCATATCCACGACCTGTTCAATCTGGTTCCCGGCCGGTTTAAGGACTACATCTCCACCCCCAAGCCCAATATGTACCAGAGTCTGCACACCACCGTCATCGGCACGCAAGGCATCCCCTTTGAGGTGCAGATCCGGACTTGGGAGATGCACGAAACGGCAGAATACGGTATCGCCGCCCACTGGAAGTATAAGCAGGGCGGCGAGGGCAGCAACGAAAAGGACTTCGAGTGGGTGCGCCGGCTTCTGGAAAGCCAGCAGGACACCGACGCGGAGGACTACGTCCGCTCTCTGAAGATCGATATGTTCGACGACGAAGTCTTCGTCTTCACCCCCAAGGGTCGGATCGTTTCCCTGCCCGCAGGCTCTACCCCCATCGACTTTGCCTATGCCATCCATTCCGGCGTTGGCAACTCCATGATCGGTGCCAAAGTCAACAACCGGATCTGCGGAATCGACACCACCTTGAAAAACGGTGACATCATCGAGATCCTCACCTCCAAGGCCGCCAAGGGCCCCAGCCGGGACTGGCTGAGCATCTGTAAATCCAACCAGGCCCGTACCAAGATCAAGCAGTGGTTTAAGAAGGAAAAGCGGGAGGAGAACGTCCTCCACGGCCGGTCCTCCTTCGAAGCAGAAATGAAGCGGGTGGGTCTGCCCCTTTCCATCACTATTGACCCGGAGATCGGTCCTCAGCTGCTGAAAAAGCTGGCCTTCGACAACTGGGAGGACATGTACGCCGCCATCGGCTACGGCGGTCTTACCGCCACCAAAGCCGTGGGTCGGATTCGCGACGATATCAACCGGGCGCTGAAGGTGCAGGCGAACGAAAAGCTCCAGCAGAATCCCCTGCGCACCACCCCGGACAGCGAGGCTGTGAAGAAGAACCGCCACGCGGTCAACGGCGTCATCGTGGAGGATATCGATTCGTGCATGATCAAGTTCGCCAAGTGCTGCACCCCCGTTCCCGGCGACGATATCATCGGCTTTATCACCAAGGGCTTCGGTGTCAGCGTCCACCGTTGCGACTGCCCCAATACCGCCCACCGGGATGAACCCATTCAGGCCGCCCGCTGGGTGTCTGTCCGTTGGGCAGATGCGGAGGACCACCCCTTCGAGACCACTCTGGAACTGGAATGCATCACCCGTGACGGTCTGCTTTTGGACGTGGCCACCACCATGACCACCGCCCGAGTCCGGGTCAAGGAGCTGTTCGGCAAGGATATGCCCGGCGGACGGAGTATTTTCACCGTCAAGTTCGAGGTCAGGAATGTTTCCGAGCTGGACTACATCCGCAACAAGCTACTGAACATCAAGGATGTGGTCGGCTCCAGACGAGGCCAAAACTAACCGCAAAGGAGATTTTTCCATGCGTGCTGTGTTAACAAGAGTCAAATCCGCCTCTGTCGCCATCGGCGGCGAGACCGTGGGCACCATCGGCAAGGGTTTTCTCATCCTGCTGGGCGTTGGCCCCAACGATACGGAAAAAGAATGCCGCTACCTTGCGGAAAAGACGCTGGGTCTGCGGATCTTCGAGGACGAAGCCGGCAAGATGAATCTGGGTCTGGATGCCGTAGGCGGTGAAGTGCTGGTGGTGAGCCAGTTCACCCTGTACGGCAACTGCCGCAAGGGTCGCCGTCCCAGCTTTACCGAGGCGGCAGGCCCGGAACTGGGCAACGCCCTTTATGAAAAATTCCTGTCCATCTGCGCTGAGTTGGGATATCCTCCTCAGCACGGCCAGTTTGGTGCGGATATGGCAGTTTCTTCCGTCAATGACGGTCCTGTGACCCTGATCCTGGACACCGACCAGCTGATGGACGCCCCCCGGAGAGGTTAAGCTATGCTGTGTGTCCATACCCTTGCTCTGGGAGATTACCAGACCAACTGCTACATTTTGCACCATAAAGATGCCAACACCTGCGCCATCATCGACCCCGGCTATGATGCCAAGACGGTGCTGGCCACCGTCGCCCGGCTGGGACTTGACCTGGATGCCATTTTGCTGACCCACGGACATTTTGACCATGTGGGCGCAGTAAAAAAGATCGTGGAAACAACCGGCTGTAAGCTCTGGATGAGCCAAAGTGACTGGTCGCAGAAAAAGAATCCCATGACCGCTTATTTTTATCCCATCGCCAACTGCGACTTTACAGAAGTCCAATTCTGCGAGGATGGGGAAGTAATCCATGCCGGCGGTCTTTCCTTTACCACCATCGCCACACCGGGTCACACCTGGGGCTCTGTTTGCTATCTCTGCGAAGATGCTCTATTCTCCGGAGATACCCTCTTCGCCCGCAGCTGTGGCAGAACGGATCTGCCCGGCGGTGACTGGAATACCATTCAGGAATCCCTCAAACGCCTTGCCGCCTTAGAGGGCAACTACACCGTTTACCCCGGCCACGGGAATTCGACCACTTTAGCCGCTGAGCGGCAGTATAATCCTTACCTGTGAGGATCCCCTATGAAACTGACACTTATCGGTCACGATGACCGTTATGCCATCGAGCAGCTCCAGATGGCGCTGTTCGGTGTAGACGCGGAGGGGGAAGCCATCTCCTCTTTCCACAGAGGAAAGGTCTGGCTCACCGCCACCGCCAAAATTACCGCCCACGGAAAGACCGCTTCCGCCAGCCGCCGGATCACGGCGGCAGAGGAAACTGTTCGTCTGCGCCGCCAAGTGCTGCAGCAAAGCTTCTATCTGGCAGCAATCAAGCTGCTGGATACCGCCCCGGCATGGGGCGCGCTGGCAGGTGTCCGTCCCACCAAAATCTCCACCAAGCATCTCTTAGAGGGCGGGACTCCGGAGAGTGCCGACAAGCTGCTGCGGGATGTTTACTATGTCACCCCCGAGCGCCGCGCTTTAGCGGTAGACTGCTCTTTGTCCACCGTCCGTGCCGCTAATCTTCTGGACCCCGATGATATTTCTCTTTATATCGGCATCCCCTTCTGCCCCACCCGGTGCAGCTACTGCAGCTTTGTCAGCCGGACTGTGGGCAAGAAAACAGAGCTGATCGAACCGTACTTACAAGCCCTTCTGCAGGAGATCCGCTTCACCGCAAAGCTTTTAGCGAATTCCGGTAAGCGTGTCCGCTCCCTCTACATTGGCGGCGGTACGCCCACCACACTGTCCTCTGCCCAGCTTGCTCTGCTGCTGGATACCCTCTGGGATTCCTTTGACCTCTCCCGCTGTCTGGAATTTACCGTAGAAGGCGGCAGACCGGATACCTTAAGCGAAGAAAAACTTCGTACTATCCGTGACCACGGCGCTGACCGGATGAGCATCAACCCTCAGACCATGGAAGATAATGTCCTCCGTGCCTGCGGCAGACCCCACACCGCCCAAGATGTGCTGGATGCCTACCGCTGGGCGCAAAATGCCGGCTTTGCGGATATCAACATGGATTTGATCGCCGGACTTCCTGACGATAATTTTGACGGCTTCCGCCGTTCTCTGGATGCAGTCGCTGCCCTTTCCCCCGCCAATATTACCGTCCACACCCTCGCGCTGAAAAAGGGCGCGGATCTTTTTGAGCGCCGGGGGCAGCTGCCCTCTGTGGAGGAAGTCACCGCCATGGTGGACTATGCGGGTCGCACTCTGCGCGCCTTAAGCTACAAGCCCTACTACCTGTACCGGCAGAAATATATGTCCGGTTCTTTTGAAAATGTGGGCTGGAGCCGGAATGACCGGGATTGCCTTTACAATATCTATATGATGGAGGAGCTGCACACCATCCTATCCTTAGGTGGCGGCGGCATGAACAAGGTCAATCTCCCCGGCGGCAGGCTGGAGCGCTTCCACAACCCCAAATTCCCGGAGCAGTATATCGAAATGCTCCCGGCTGTCTTAAAAGAAAAGGAAGAACTGTTCGCACTGATGAAAGGAAGTGTCTAAGTGGATACTTTGATCTCCAATGTCACCATCGTGACTATGAACGAAAAGATGGATGTACTTTTCGGCGCGTACTTAGGCGTGGAAGAGGGCAAGATCGCCTACATCGGCAAAACTGCCCCCGACACCCAGCCCCAGACCATCGTGGACGGCACCGGCATGGTGCTGCTGCCCGGTCTTGTAAACTGCCACACCCATCTTTCCACCTCCGTGCTACGCAGCTACTGCGATGATCTAAGTAGTGCTGCCGCGCTGGAGGAGCAGCTGAAGAAAGAGGCGAAAATGGACCGCCGCAGCGCCAAGGCCGCTGCCAGCCTTGCCATCGCCGAGTGTCTGCGGTTCGGCATCACTTCCGTGTCTGACCTCTACTATTATCCCGACGCCACCGCCGAAGCCGCGGCGGAAGCAGGCATCAAGGCAAATATCGCCCTTTCCGCCTACCGGTTCATCGACCAGAACGAGGAATTTGACTTCGAGACCGATGAGCAGTGCGCAGAGCTGCGCCGGGTCGCAGAAAAGTGGCACAACCATGATAACGGCCGGATCAAGATCGACGCCGGTATCTACGCCGAATATACCAGCAACTACAAGCTGTGGGAGGGCCTTGTAGGCTATGCCTCCGAGCAGGGCTTGGGCTTCCAGCTCCACCTTGCAGAAACACAAGAGGAAGTGGACTCTTGCCTGGACCGTACCGGCCTGACTCCCGCAGAGCTGCTAAGCTGCCACGGAATCTTCAATGTTCCCGTTACTGCCGCCGGCTGCGCCTGTCTGACAGATACCGACAAGGCCATGCTGGGCAAGAAAAAAGCCACGGCTGTTGCCTGCCCCCTCACCGCCGCAAAATCCGGCAACCCCATCACACCCGTACTGGACTGCGTTAAGTCCGGCATGAATGTAGCGCTGGGCACCGGCGGCGCGTGTGATGCCGGCAACCTCGACCTGTTTGAAGTGATCCGGGGCGTGTCCATGGCAGCAAGAGCTGCCGCGGGAGATGCCGCCGCACTTCCCTCCCCTGCCGCGCTGATGATGGCCACCACCTGCGGTGCAAGAGCCCAGGGCCGTGGCGACAACACCGGCATGATCAAGGAAGGCTTTGATGCCGACCTCATCTTAGTAGACTTCTCCGCCCCCCATCTGATGCCCTGCCATAACGTTATCAATGGCCTTGTGTACAGCGCCAAGGGCGGCGATGTAGCCATGACCATGGTCCGGGGCAAGATCCTGTACCAGAACGGTCAATTTCCCACCATTGATCTGAAGACCGTGGTGGAAGAACTGACCACCTACGCCATTCCCCGCCTGTTTTCCGGCGATAAGGAGTAAACGCTATGTCTGAAACACCCAAAAAGCAAACCTTCCTCCACGGTGCTACCCTGCTAGCCATCGCCACTGTGATCGTTAAGGTCATTGGCGCTGTGTATAAGATTCCTCTTCAAGCCATTCTCGGCAAAATTGGCTACAGCTATTTCTCCTCTGCCTACGACATTTATACTTTGCTGTTGCTGATCTCCACCGCCGGTCTGCCGGTGGCTATGAGCCGTATGATCAGCCAAGCCTCTTCCTTGAGCGACCACGCCCAGACCCGCCGGGTGTACAACACCTCCCGAACCATCTTCTTAATTATCGGCGCCGTTAGCACCGCGCTGATGATGGTCTTCTGCCAGGCTTTGGCTAACTCCCAAAAGCAACCAGATGCGGCGCTGGCCATCTTCTGCCTGGCCCCCAGTGCTTTCTTCATGAGCGTGATCTCCACCTACCGTGGTTTCTTCCAGGGCCAGGGAAATATGCTCCCCACCTCCAAGAGCCAGGTGCTGGAAGCCGTGTTCAAGCTGGGTGCCGGACTTGCCGGCGCTGTGCTGATCCTGTATTTTGGCGGCACCATTTCTATGGCCGCTGCCGGCGCGATCTTAGGCGTTACCATCAGCTGCGCTGTTTCCGTTGCATATTTATTCTGGGTGTTCCACAAATCCGCCCAGCCGGAAATTCTGGAACAGAAGCAGCCAAACTTCTGCGGTCTTACTGCCAAACAGCTTTTGGCCATTGCTGTTCCCATTACCATTGGCGCTGCCGGCTTACAGTTTCTGATCGTACTGGAAACCAGCCTTTATATGAACCAATTGGTGGATCTGCTGGATAAGGGTCTTTTGCAGGGAGAGCTGGTAGATGCGCTTCGTGCTGAAGTATTATTAAAAGCCCAGGAAGAAGGCAAGCTGCTTTCTACTGCAGAGCTGCACTCTGGCATAGCCGCCAGTATGAAGGGCATTTACAATTTCGGTCAGACCATTTACAATCTGCCCAATTCTCTGATCACCCCAATCACCATCAGCGTCATCCCCGCCATTACCGCCTACTTGACTTTGAAAGATAGCCAGGGTGCAAAAGTCACCTCGGAATCCGCAGCCCGGGTCACCGGCCTTTTGAGTCTGCCCTGCGCTGTAGGCCTTATGGTGCTTAGCAAACCCATTATGGCTCTGTTGGGTCACTACACCGGTGTGCAGCTGGACTTTGCCGCCACACTTCTGTGTCTGCTGGGCATCAGCGTGTTTATGCGTGCTGTGGTGCTCTTTACCAATTCTCTGATGCAAGCCAACGGCCACGCCAATCTCCCTGTGATCAATATGCTTGCCACAGGTGTTGTGCGTATGGTGCTGGTGTATGTACTCACAGGCAACCCCAACATTGGTCTCATTGCAGTTCCTGTCTTGACCGCGCTGGGCAACTTCGCCACTGCCCTGCTGAACCTGATCTGCCTTCACAAGGTAGTTCCTCAGAAGAGCGCCATCGCCCCCAATCTCCTGCGGCCCTTGCTCCCGGCCCTGCTGATGGGCGCCTCTGCTCTGGCGTGCTGGCAGCTGATTGTGCGGGTATTGGGTGCGGATTGCAGCTATATCATCCAGGTGGGCGGACCTATGGCGGTGGCAGTGATCGTGTATCTTGTCAGCGCTGTAAAACTGAAAGCCATCACCCGGGAAGATTGTTTGCTGCTGCCAAAGGGCGAAAAAATTGCAAATTTGCTGCATTTGTAAAAAATAACCCTTGCTTTTCCTAAAAAATTGTGATAATTTAATAGTGATTTTTAATAAAAAGAAAAGAGGTCAACATTATGAATAAAACCGAACTGATCGCCGCTACCGCTGAGAAGGCCGGCATCACCAAGAAGGACGCTGAGCGCGTTCTGAACGCTGCTATCGACTCCATCACCGCTGCTATGGTCGCTGGTGACAAGGTCCAGGTTTCCGGCTTCGGCATCTTTGAAGTCCGCAACCGTGATGCTCGCGTGGGCCGCAACCCCCACACCAAGCAGACCATCGAGATCCCCGCAACCCGCGTTCCCGCTTTCAAGGCCAGCAAGGCTCTGAAGGACGCTGTCGCAAAGTAATCCATGCGTCTTGACAAGTACCTGAAGGTCTCCCGGCTGATCAAGCGCCGCACCGTAGCCAATGAAGCCTGCGACAACGGTCGCATCAGCGTCAACGGCAGGGTGGTAAAGGCCAGCTACGAGGTAAAGCTCGGTGATAAGATCGAGATTACCATGGGTCAGCGGACCGTAGCGGTTGAGGTCCTGCAGGTAGCAGAGGCTGTCCGCAAGGACGATGCCAGTGCCATGTACAAGGAGATATGAAAAAAGAGGAGCTTTCGCTCCTCTTTTTTTATTTTCTGATTCTTGCGTAAAGCTTGTCCAGCAGTGTCCGCAGTGGGGCAAACAGCAGCAGTGCGATCACAAAATTGCCGCCGCAGTGCAGCAGGTCAAAGGGGATTCCCGATACCCACTTGGCAGCCGCATAGGCAAAACCGCCCACAAACACATCCGCAATGGCACACAGCGCACCAAACAGCAGTCCATATGCGCCGGATATCAACGCCCACACCAGCGGATGCTTCTGGCTCCGCAGGAAAATGGCTACGACCGCCAGAATCGCCCAGATATACAGATAGTAGATGTTCCACAGATTAAAGCCGTAAAACAAAATCTCCATGGCGACAAAGGTGTACACCGGGTACAGGCATTTCCAGCCGAATGTTACGGCGAACAGCATGATGAGCAGACTCACCGGCTCAATGTTGGGCAGCGGCCCCATCACCACCTGCAGACCGAAGGTCAGGGCTCCCAGTACCCCGAACAATACCGTCTCCCGGATGGTCAGTTTCACATGTTTCTTATCCAATTGTATACACCAGCTTGTAGACTGCGCCATCGGTGATGGTGGTATCGTAAATACCGGTCATGGCATACTCCTCGCCGATATAGAACGCCCAGTAGCTCTGATTTTCGTTCCAGTCCGCCTTCTCGCCGTCCACGGTGTGGAACATGCCCGCATCCGCGCCCTGAGAGCTGATCAGACCTTTTTCCTCCAGAAAAGCGCCCAGCTTTTCCGCATCGGTATTGTACTCGAAGGTCTTCTGGCTCTCGTCAGCATGGACAACGATCACAGTGATGGATTTCTGCCCCTCCTGCACCTCGGGACGGGTGGCGAACCACACGCCTGCCATGATACCGATGACGGCAATAACCGCGATGACTGCAATGATGATTTTCTTGTTTTTCATAAATATCCCTCCTAAAAAATGAAAGCTGCGGCACCAAAGATGGTGCCGCAGCCGTTTTTCTGCGACAAACGCAACATCCTGTAATCGCGCAGGATGCAGGGAAAAATCCGTTCCGTAGGTCTTCTGACTCGTGTCTTGCGATGCTGGGAACATCGCGCCATGGGCGGCCTTCCCGGGAAACCCCAGTGACTGACTTTCGTCAAGCCCACAACACTAGCACATACAGCGGCGGTACCGTCCGGGACTCACACCCGGTTATCTTGTTCAGCAAATGAAGCTAATGCGCCTCATCTGCCACGGAACTTCTATCCAGTTGTCAAAGAAATTTTAGCACGGCTGATGCCGCTTGTCAACAGCAGAAAAATCTTCCTCCGCAGCAGAACACATTTACAAACCAGCACAGCAGCAAGTTAGTGCAGGGTGTTCCCCGCATAGTAAAGCCCCCGTAATTCCCCGCCTGCCGGCGATAGGCCGCGCCGCCATTTTGGATGCGTTGGAGGGCATACAGATACTCCTGATTGTCCGGGTCCATGGACACCGCCTTGCGGATATGCTCCAAGGCTGTCACTTGATTCCCCAGTCCGTTGTTGGCAAGGGCGCTGATATAGTACCACCGGGCATCCCGATTTTGGGAGTTACCCAACATATTCAGCGCTTCCTGATAATAACCCATGCGAACATACCGGTAAGCACCCTGCTGGTACTGGTCACCCTGTTCGCCGCTTCCATAAGACTGCTGCCGGTAACCGCCAAAGGGATCATAGCCGTATCCGTAGCCGGTCTGCTGAGAGGATGTCTTGTCGGGATTTTTGATCTGCTCATAGGCGTTGTTGATCTCCTGCATCTTCTGAGCAGCCACTTTATCTCCCGGATTGAGGTCGGGATGGTATTTTTTCGCCAGACGGCGGTATGCCTGCTTGATCTCTTCATCCGAGGCATCCCGGCTGACCCCGAGAACCTGATACGGGTCGCTCATTTCCCTTCCTCTCCTTTCTTCTTCCCCCGAAAACTGCACCAGACGCCGCTGTAAAGGATGTTGTCCAGCAGCTTCTTGTCCTGCACAAGGGGAAGTTTTTCAAATTCTTCCGTACATGTGCCCATGGCAAGGATCAGATACTCCTCCCACCGGGGCCAATCCTCTCCTAAATCCATGGCCAAAAACGGATTGTACTTTTTCTTGCTTCTGTCCCTGCGGTAATCCACCGCGGCATCGGCAAGATAGATGAATCTGCCCAGCGCCATACCCATTTGCCGCAGTGTGGACGCCCAGAGATCTTCTTTCCACACCAACAGCTCCCCCATCAGTGTGCCGAAGCAGTTGGCGACCTCGTCGGCATTGGGGCAGTTTCCCTTCTCCAAGGCGCCGAGTCGGGCGATGCATTCCCCGATGGCGTCGCATTGCCGGGGATACCGCTCCCGAATTCGAGGATAGTTCTTGCCGAAAACATTCACCATAGTCTTTGCCGTGAGGGCGTGATCATCCTGCCAGTCGTCCATGGCCTTAAAGTACGCCAGCGCCACATTCATATCCGCAGCATAGCGGATGCATTCGTTGTCCAGCCAAGGCTTGGGCTTTAGCGGATGCAAGGCACAGGCCCTATCTCCGGAGATTTCCTCCGGCTCATAAAGGCTCATCAGCAGCAGCGCCAGAAAGGCCATATCGTAACTCAGTCCCAACCGGCTGAGCTGGGATGACCGCTCCCGGATCTGCCGGCAGATACCGCAATATACCGCATTATACCGCACTTTTTGCGCTTCGGTCAACTCTTTTATATTGGCAGTGACAAAACCGAACACGATCATCCCTCCTTTTCTCTTTATCTTAAGGAAACTTTGTGAACGCACCGTAAACACGGGAAAATTTTACAATTCAGAAATACTTCTTGTGATAAATGATCGTTTATGTGTGTAATGGAGCGCGAAGCGCGAGCCTCCCCTGTGTAAGGGGAGGTGCCCCGTTAGGGGCGGAGGGGTTGTGTCAATCCCCCAGTCAGCTTCGCTGACAGCCCCCTTTACACAAGGGGGCCTTGGTGCGTTAAACGATCATTTACCTTCCCTGTGTTCCATCAGCAGCTGATTCAGCGCGCCGCCGTAAAACACGATGGACAAACAGAAGTAAAGCCACAGCATACTCAGCGCCACGGCGTACGCGCTGCCGTAAATGTTGGAGTAGCTGGAGAAATTCTCTACATAGAAAGAAAACAGTTTGGAAAAGATCAGCCAGCCACCGGACGCCAGAAGCGCCCCGGGATAGCTTTCTTTGAAACTGTTTTTCCGGTTGGGCAGCACCATGAACATGGCGGTAAACAGCCCCGACTGCAGAACGAGCATCAGTAAAAACCGGAAATCCACCGCTTCTGACAGGAAAAGTCCCAACGGTGTCCGGGCAGGGGGCAGGGATTCAATGATCGCTTCTCCAAACACGCCCAGTACCAATGTCAAAATCAGCACCACCAGAAAGCCGAAGGTGTATACCACGCTGATGAACCTTGTGTGAAAGTAGCCCCGGTCTTCTTCCACGCCGTAGATGGTGTTAAGACCGGTGAGCAATGCATAGATACCCCGACTGGCAGACCACAGCGCACCGATGGCAGACACGGAAACCATGGCGGTAGAGGTATGGGCGTAGGTGCTGATGATCAGATTCTCCGCTGCACTCATCAGCGCTGCCGGCAGAAAACCCTCCAAAAGGTCAAGCAAATCGCCGGCATCCAGCGGCGTATACCGAAGCAAGCTGAGGATCAAAACCAGCGCCGGAAACACCGACAGCACGATGAAATATCCCGCATTGGCTGCATGGCCAGGGATCTGCATATCCCGGATGCGCCGGGCATAAAATGTGGCTTTTCCAATCAATCCGCCTTTGGAAAATTCCATAGCCATCCTCCTTTTCTCTTGCTCCTATAGCATATGCCGAGAATAAAAACCAATGCCCACCGCCCAGCCGGGCAGTGGGCATTTCTTATTGATTATTCCGCAGAAATCAGATAATAATACACCGGTTGACCACCGCTGAGAAGATTCACATCCGCATCGGGGCAGATCTGCTGGAACAGCTCCGCTGCCTTCTGGGCATGCTTTTCCTTCACATCCGCACCGTAGTAGATGGTGATGTATTCCTTGCCGTCGTCACGGACCTTCTCGGCCAGAGCGCGGAGCAGAACACGGATATCCTGGCTGGTACCGAAGAGCTGTTTGCCGTAGAGAGCCAGATAGTCACCTTCGTGGATATCGTAGCCGTCAAAGTCGGAGTTCCGGGCGGCGTAGGTGATCTGCATGGTGTCCACCGTAGCCAGAGCCGCGGTCAGGGTCTCCACGTTCTCTTCCTCAGAGCCGTCGGGATTGAAGCTCAGCATGGCGGTGATGCCCTGGGGCACGGTCTTGGAGGGGGTGACGATGACGTTCTTCTCGGTCAGGGCGTCCACCTGCTCGGCGGCCATGATGATGTTTTTGTTGTTGGGCAGGACGAAGACGGTTTCGGCGGGGACCTTGTTCACCGCAGTCAGAATGTCCTGGGTGGAGGGGTTCAT
>JAZNJN010000107.1:0-4747 GCA_045578025.1 Faecousia sp.
CTGCAATCTTCCCTTTGCCTTGGCAACATGCAAATCGTTTTCTCCATGAACACAGATTCCGGCAGAGTCATAGCCCCGGTATTCCAGCTTGGACAGACCCTCAAGCAAAATCGGAGCAGCCTGACGGCTCCCCGCATAACCAACAATTCCACACATGGAAGTAACCTCCAAAAATTAGAATAAGTTTTTCTTTTTTCATTTTACATTATTTTTTTATCTTTTTCAACTCTTTTTCCAATATTTTTTGACCAAAGACGCGATTTCGGTCAATGGTCAAAAAAATGTAAGCATATCCGGCTGCAGATTTTGAATATCCCGCAGCGCATCCAGTGTTACTAAGGTGGCGCCCATCTGCTGCAATTCCAGCGCAGCAGCGCTGCCGTCATCAAAGCAAAACATTGGACTCCAGTGATTTTTTAGGTTCTTTATGCTGCCGTCCCAAGTACCGCCGATCCCCAGATCTGTCTGCGCAACAAAGGTTTTCTCTCCCAACGCATGGATCACCCGATTGCGGCTCAGTGCTCTCTGGGCGGAAAATTCCAACTCATAGCCGTCCTCACTGAGAAATAAGATCCGTTCATCCGCTCTTTTATCCAGCAGTGTATCCGCCACCACGCAGATGACGTTTCCTCCGTTTTCCAGGCAGGCCGTTTGCGCTATGCGATCCGCTCCCCGGGCATTACCGGAAACCAGCGTAATTCCCAGCTCTGCTGCCCTTTCGCCCACTTCCCGGGCAAATGCTTTATTGGGCGTCCGGATGTCCCGACTTCCCACAAGAGAGATCATGGGCGTATCCAGCAGTTTTAGGTTTCCCTTCGCCCAAAGGCAGCCGGGGCTATCCAGCCCCAAGCGTTCACGCAGCACCTGAGGATATCCTTCACTGATCCTGCTCAAGGGGATGCATCTGCAGTTTTCTGCCTCCCGCAGATACCGTGCCAGCATCTGCTCCTCATTCATAAGATTGGTGATTCTCTGCGCTATTTCTTCGCAGTAGCCTAATCCCACGAGATCATGACAAGTCAGTTCCCTATCTAGGCCTCGGAAATCACTTTCCCGCACTCTCAGCGCCAGGGTGCGGAATTGCGCCACCGTCAGGGGTTTTCGCTCCGGATTCCCCAGGTAACTTGTCAGCAGCAGGAATCCTTTTTCCGCGGCCCTCAACGAAAGCGCTTCTTTACAGGAGCAGGCGCCTTCACCGGCTCTTCGGTCAGGCTGCCATCCTCACCCAGAAGCATGGGTTTGATAGTAAAGTTACAAAATTTGGCAATCTCGTCCAGCTTTGCCTTCTCTGGGAAGTTCCCTACTATAGAATATGCACTTCCCTTGCGCTTGGCTCTTCCGGTTCTGCCGATCCGGTGAACATAGTATTCATTTTCTTCCGGCACATCATAGTTGATAACGCAGTCCACATCATCCACATCAATGCCCCGGGATGCAACATCCGTGGCGATCAGCACTGCCAGCTTGCCATCCCGGTAGCGCTGCATGGTCTTTTCCCGCTGGCTCTGGCGGATATCGCCGTGGATGCACTCACAGTTAAGACCCGCGCGCTGGAACTCGTCGCACAGCCGCTGACACATATGCTTGGTATTGCAGAAGATCATCACCCGTTCAAAGCCTTGGGCGCGGATCAGCCGCAGTGTGGTCTCCGCCTTTTGAAGCGGTGTCACCGTCAGACTGTACTGATCGATATCCGGACGGTCCTCCTGCTTGGGCTCAACGGTGATCTCCACCTCGTCCCGCTGATACATCCAGGACACCGTCATGACCTCCTGGGAAATGGTGGCGGAGAACAGGCCCAGATTCCGGCGGTTTTTCACCTTTTCGATGATCCGGGTCACATCCTTGAAAAAGCCCATATCCAGCATCCGGTCTGCTTCGTCCAGAACAACCGTCTGGATCTTGTCCAGGCGCACAGTCTTGCGGTTATAGTGGTCCATCAACCGGCCGGGTGTGGCGACAATGATTTGCGGCTTCTTTTCCAGCTGCTTGATCTGACCGCCGATGCCTGCGCCGCCATACAGCACCGCCACACGGATACCCTGATAATAGGTCAGCAGTCCCCGCAGCTCGTCACCGATCTGAATGGCAAGCTCCCGGGTAGGTGCCAGAATCAAACCCTGCACGTCGCCGCATTCGGGATCTACATGCTCGATCATGGGGATGCCGAAAGCAAAGGTCTTGCCGGTACCGGTGGGTGCTTTCGCAATCACATCCTTCCACTGCAAAAAGCAGGGAATGGCCTCCGCCTGAATGGTGGTCGGATACCCGTATCCCTTCTTTTCCAGCGCCTTCAGCATTGCCTCAGACAGCCCTAAGTCTGCAAAGGTAATATTCTCGTTCATGTTTCTCGTCCTTTATTCTGTGATAAAATCTTTTGTATATTCTATCAGTTTTTTTCCGAATATGCAACATGCCCGGGGGATTTTCTTGCAGTTATACCTGCCGAAAAGGTGGACAAAACGCAAAGAATATGGTATTGTATTATATAATCGTATTACTATGGGTAGGAGGCAGCCATTCATGGGTAAACTAATCGTAATCGAAGGAACCGACGGTTCCGGAAAATCCACCCAGTTCCGCCGTCTGACCGAGCATCTGCAAGCCGACGGTCAGACCTTTCAGACACTGGTGTTCCCTCAGTATTCCGAGCCCAGCTCTGCGCTGATCCGGATGTATCTTGGGGGTGAATTCGGTACTTCTCCCTCGGATGTAAATGCCTATGCCGCTTCTGCCTTTTATGCCGTGGACCGGTACGCCTCCTTCAAAAAAGGCTGGGGTGAATGGTATAATCAGGGCGGACTGATCGTTTCCGATCGGTACACCACCTCCAATGCTGTCCATCAGGCATCCAAAGAGTCCGGGGAGAATCAAGCCGCTTTCTTGAAGTGGCTCTATGAATTTGAATACGACAAGCTGGGTCTGCCCCGCCCCGACTTGACCATCTATCTGGATGTGCCCACCGAGTTTACAGACAAACTGATGCGCTCCCGGGAGCAGGCAACCAACACCCATGCTGACATCCACGAGCAGGATCTTGACTACTTAGCCACCTGCCGCCGCACCGGCAAAGCTGCCGCTGCCTATTATGGCTGGACCGTGATCGAATGTGTCCGCAGCGGCGAAATGCGAAGCATCGAAGATATTCACGAAGAGATCTACCGCCATGTGCGGCAGTGTCTGGAGGATTGAGTATGGTATATATGCTCCTTGGCACCGGCTTCGAAGAGACCGAGGCCATCGCGCCGCTGGATCTTTTACGCCGGGCAGATATCCCCGTCATGACCGTAGGTGTCACCGGAAAGACGGTGTTCGGCAGCCACAATATCGGTGTAGAAGCCGACATCCTGATTTCTGAAATGGATCTGACCGCGCTGGATATGATCATCCTTCCCGGCGGTTTGGGCGGCGTTGCCTCTGCACGAGCCAGTGAAGCCGCTTTGAACACCCTGCGTTTTGCATGGGATAACGGCAAATTCGTTGCCGCCATCTGCGCCGGACCTACCGTGCTTGCGGACCTTGGTATCACCAGCGGCAAAAATGCTACCTGTTTCCCCGGCTGCGAAAGCGGCATGGGAGATGCCAATATGATCCCGGATGTTCCCTGCGTTCGGGACGGAAATCTGATCACCGGCACATCTGCCGGCTGTGCGATCCCCTTTGGTCTGATGCTGATCGAAGCACTGAAAGGCAAAGAGGAAGCGGATCGAATCGCCAAGCAGATCGTGATCCGCTGACAGGAGGTACTGAATATGGAAAACAAAAATTGGACAGACCCCACCCAGGAGCCAAACTGGCTGGATGATATCCTGAAAGCACCCGAAGAGGGCACACAGATCGGTCCTGATGAGCAGGCGGTCTCCTCTGCAAACTTTGCAGATATCGGGGATATGGAACTGGAAAAGATCCTGCAGGAGACCCTTTCCAAGGACTGGGCACCGGAGAATGTTTCTGCACCGGAAACGACAGAGCCTGTATTCGACACGGAATACAGTGATAATTATGACGAAAATCTCGATCCCGTAACTGCCGAAGATCCGGAAGAGGAAGAACCCTCTGAACCCAATGCGCCTGTCCGTAAAGTTCGTCCCAAGCGGCAAAAGGGCTACGGCCTTTTTGGCATTCCCCATCTGATCTCCACCGCTATCTGGATCGCGCTGGCAGTTACCATCGGCGTATCTCTGGGCAGACTTCTCTGGGTCTGTGCAACAGATATTCTTGCCTTTGGCAGAGAAGATCAGACCGTCTATGTCACCATTGTTGACTCCGACGATATCGACTCCATTACGGACAAGCTTTACAACGCCGGTCTTATCAAGTATCCGGAACTGTTTAAAGTGTACGCCTCCCTTTCGGGCGCAGAAGAGGATATCAGCTCCGGCACGTTCAAACTGAACACTTTGTACGACTACCATGCGCTGGTAGGCGGCATGTCTGCCACCTCCTCCTACCGGGAAACCATTGAGGTCATGATCCCCGAGGGTTACACCTGCGCCCAGATCTATGCCTTGCTGGAAGAAAAAGGTGTCTGCACCGTGGCGAAACTGGAAGCCTATTCCATGGAGAGCGAATTTGCAGACTACTGGTTCTTAGAGGGTGTGGAGCGCGGAAGCAAGTACACGCTGGAAGGCTTCCTCTTCCCTGACACCTATGAGTTCTATACCAACGCCACTGCGAAGCACGTCTTCCAGAAGATGCTGGGCAGATTTGACGACCAGTTCGACGAGGAAATGAAGGGCTATATCAA
>JAZNJN010000108.1:0-3300 GCA_045578025.1 Faecousia sp.
AGCCCTTTTTCGTCCGAAGCTGCAGAATGATATCCTTTGTTTCCATATTTCTTACCACCTTATATGTGATACCGCTATTGTATCATTGGGTTTATTGCTTTACAAGCAACCCGCTGTTGCTGTCAGTTCGACATATTGGAATTTGTCTTACTGTTTGTACTACAATTCCGGTTTGGATAATAGATCTTCTGCCGTTCCTTCCTGCCAATTGAACTTCTTTTGAAAGTCACGGAAGCACTCTTCGCACACCCAGTAATACATATCTTCAGTGCAATAGAATGTGCATACTTTGTCTGTCAATGCCTTCTCCCAACAGAATTCGCAATGCTCATGCCAAAAATGCTGGATTTTTTCACCTTCTAAGTATTCATGCCCGTGGCTAGTTTCCTCGACATGCTTTTTGGCATATCGTTCGATCTTCTGGAAAAAAGCATTTTTGTCTTTGTACGCAGTTCCCCAGAATTCCGGGAATGTAATCTTATAAAGAGTTTTATTCGACAGATACTCTTCCTGTCCATTAAGACGCCAATCTGACATATGAAACCTCCCTCGTCAAATCCCAATTTGTCTATGTATTTACCTTAAAATTGATTCCTGCTTTTCTCGCCTGGCTACATAAATCCTTTGTCTGTAGTTTGTATTCTTTGCCGTCCTTGATAAAATGCGTTCCGCACTGGCGGAATTCAAAGGAAACGTTTTTTCTGATGCACTGCTCCCGGATGTTAAGCACCCAGGAATAGTCAAGCAGTCTTGCATTTCGATCCGATTCGCCGCCGACAACCACAAGTTCAATCCCATCAAGGTGGTGCTCCATATCGATTGCTTCGATCAGAGGCTGCGCCGTGATGCATTTGTGTTTGATCGGTAGCTTATCAAAAATCCCAAGCTTATAGTCAGCATTCCTTTGGTTTTCAACCGTACAACAGACGACCACGTTTTCGTATCCGTCGCTCCAATCGTCGGGGATACATTTCATAAACCGGTCAATGCGCTTCGTGAGAAAAAGAAAGGTGCAATCGCTGCGCTCCTTTATCATCTGCCAACATTCTTGCCGCCAGGCGTCTGCCTCTTCAATCAGGAAATCCGTCGAAAAGCAGAGATATATGAGGCCTGCTTTCATTTTGTAATTCCCGTTTTTTAATTTTTGGATGGGCTTGTAAAAGTCTTTCGTTTTCACGATATGGGAGGTGTCAATGCCCCGTTTGGCATCCCCTTTATGAATATAGCAATGTAAACACCCTTCGCTGCATTTTTTACATCCTCTCCACGGATTCCACATTGCCATATTCTCACCTCCGCTCAAATTCTAATCGTAATACTTATCTACGCCGCCGTAGCCGGGGATCAGCTTGCCCTCCCGGGTTTTCCGCAGGAAGCTATCCAGCCGTTTTTTGAATTCCTCGGGTCGCTTTCGCGCCGCATCGATGTAGGCAACGCGGATGCGCTTGTAGGGCTCGGCTAATTTTTGATAATTCTCCCACGCCACCGAGTCTGCACGAATTGCATCCATGATATCCTCCGGAAAAACATAGGGTGCAGAGATCAGATTGGCAACACTTTCCCGTACGCTGGGATGGAGCATACCCTGCTTGTCCAACCAAATCAGACGTTCAATGTTGGGACGGGAATAGGGACTTCCGGCTCTTCTCGGCGTGAACCGCAAGGCGCGTCCCTGATCTACAGCGTGATAAATGCTGTCGATCCAACCGAAGCACAGCGCTTCCTCCACGGCATCGTTATAAGAAAGCCCCGGCTTGCCGCTATTCTTGAGGGGAAACACAAACCAAACTTCCGCTTCCGTCTCAAAATGCTCTGCAAGCCATCGACGCCACTCAGTCCGGTCGCTTGTATAAAAGATGTTTTCCGTTTTCATCATTTTGTTGTCTCTTCTTTCACTGCCAGCGTAAGATACAGGGCATAGCCACCACCGATCACCGCAAGCAAAATGCCGGAGGTAATTTCTCTTTGGGCTGTCATAGCTGCTTCATTGGCAAAGGCGCTGAGTCCATTGAAAATGCTGTGGGTGAGGATACAGGGCATCAGGCTCTTGGTTCTGCAATAGATCATCACGAAGGCAAAGCCGATGGCGATGGCGTACACCACCTGCAAAAGATTTGGCAGTAGCTCTGCCCCGGAGCCATTAAAGAGGTTCACGATATGTCCGATGCCAAACGTCACACTGGAAACAATGATGGCGGATTTCACACCGTTCTTGGCCATAGCCTGAAACAACAGCCCCCGGAAGATCATTTCCTCAAGAAAGCCGACGCAGAACATGGACAGAACATACAGCACCGTTTCCAGGGGCGACTGGTTCATCGCGACGCCGTACCATAAATTTGCCGTCAGCAGAACAAGCAGCGGGATGTAAAACAGCATCTTTGCGGCAGGCAGCTGGGACTTGCAAAGGCCGTATTTTTCCGTCAGACCGTTCTTCTTCACAAAGAAATACAGAATTGCAGCCAGCGCGATCAGGATGGGCAAAGTCACGATCTTTTCAATGCCCAAATCTGCCGAAATATTATCGCCTGCGGATGCAAGAACAACATAGGCAATAATCCATGCTACCGCAAACCAAATCTCGCTTTTTGCATATAGTTTTTTCATGCGTCTGCCTCCTCGTCCAAGGCTTCCAGATAAAAACTGACGGGCCGGAAGCCATCGTTGCAGGAGATCATAGCGGACTTGGGGTTCTTCATCCAGCCGTCATAGAAACTCCCACCGCCGTGGGCAAGGGTCATCACAAAGGCAGAAATGCTGTCCCATGCGCTGTCGCAGAAACCTTCCGGTTTTGCCCAGCCATTGGCGATCCAAGCCTGCCCTTCTTTTACGTCGCAGGCATGCTGGATAGGATTTTCGTATTTTTCCATCAGGTCGGTATAGCTCGCTTTGCGAACCGCGGTAATGCGTACTTTTTTCATAGGGCACTCCTCAATGTATTCTTCTTTCCATGCGTCAATCAACGAATCCTGTGTCATGGCCGCAATCCCTCCCTGCGTTTTTCCGTATTATATCACGCATAAGAGGTGATGTAAACTTGCCTTTCTTCCATTTTTCGCTATAATATCCATAAGGACGCTAGGGAGGTGATTGCCATGCGGATACTGTGTTTCGGAGATTCCAATACTTATGGTTACGATCCCAGAGGTTTCTTAGGGGATCGTTATGGTGCCGAAGATCGTTGGGTTGACCTTCTGGCAAAGCAGACAGGTCACGATTGTATCAATGCCGGTGCCAACGGTAGAGAGATTCCTCGCAATCCCTATGCGCTTCGATTGCTCACCGAACACGCGCCTGTGG
>JAZNJN010000109.1:0-12542 GCA_045578025.1 Faecousia sp.
ACGATGGGGGAGTCCTCACTTAGCAGCCAGTCCTCCTGCATATATTCCGGCAGGTAGATCAGCATTTTGCGCTCCGCATCCTCATAACCGCCAAAGCGAGCAAGACCGTCCATTTCTCCAAACAGCCAACGGGTCAGTTCCAGCTCACGGGGTGATAGGAAGCCCGTATTTGCAGGAATGTTCCGCTGAATGCCCGTATTGATCTTATCCCAAACCTTGGCAAGGAGCAGGCGATCTTCCGGGTTGTTTGCAATTTTATCAATTTTGCTTCGATCCATTTTATCACCTAAGGGGTATTATACCATAGCTTTTCCCGAATGCAAGGAAGTTTTTCTTGTGCTGCGGACTCAAATGTCGTATAATGGATAAAAGAAAGCAGGTGAGCATATGGTAATCGGTATCATTGGTGGTGGTGCCTCCGGTATGGCGGCAGCCATCGCGGCATCTGGCAACCCCCAGAGCCAGGTAATTCTCTTTGAGCGGCAGGCGAGAGTTGGCCGTAAGCTTCTGGCAACGGGAAATGGACGTTGTAATTTAACGAATCTTTCTGCAGGTAATGAGCATTATCATGGCGATCAACCGGAATTTGCCCAGACGGCCTTGGAG
Organism: Faecousia sp.; assembly: GCA_045578025.1. Classification (GTDB taxonomy): domain Bacteria; phylum Bacillota; class Clostridia; order Oscillospirales; family Oscillospiraceae; genus Faecousia. The sequence goes on from JAZNJN010000109.1 coordinate 607, forward strand.
GTATTTTCTCCGGAGAGAACGATTGCTTGGTTCCGGAATCTGGGCTTGTATACCGTTACTGAGGAATCCGGCAGAGTATATCCTTACTCCGATCAGGCCAATTCTGTGGTGGATGTGCTGCGGTTTGCTCTTGACAGACCCAATGTGCGGGTGATTACCGGGTTTGAGGTCAGTAAGGTGCGCCGTGGGAACGGCGGATTTGCTGTGGAGAACGGAGAGGAGACCTATTTTTGTGACCGGCTTGTGATTGCCTGCGGCGGTCTCGCGGGAACAAAATTGGGCGGCTCTATGTCCGGCTATAAGCTGCTGAAGAGCTTTGGCCACCGTGTTACCAGACTGCGCCCGGCGCTGGTGCAGGTAAAAAGCAGTTGGAACGGATGCGGCTCTTTGAAAGGTGTCCGTGCTAACTGCCATGCTGCGATCCTTTGCGATGGAAAGCTACACCGTGAAAGTACCGGTGAACTGCAATATACAGATTACGGGCTTTCCGGACCTGTTGTTTTTGAGATCTCCAGAGATGTGTGTCTGACACCCGGTGACTGGGTCTGTAAGTTGGATTTCCTGCCGGATATATCGGCAGAAGCTCTTGAACATGAGCTAAAGCGCCGCAGAAGCGGACAGTTATTGGCAGAAGAATTGCTTACCGGTATCCTGCATAACCGTTTGGGCAGAGTGCTGACCGCTGCTGCAGGTGTCCACAGCCAGCAGATGATATCTCAGTTGCGTGATGATCAGATCGCGCAGGTCTGTCAGCTGGTAAAGGGTCTTGAAGTTACGCTGTCAGAACCACTTGGTATGGACGCTGCACAGGTCACAGCCGGCGGTATTTTAACCGAAGAATTTAATAGCCGCACCATGGAAAGCCGCCTTGTGCCCGGCCTGTACGCCTGTGGCGAGGTTCTGGACATCGACGGCGACTGTGGTGGCTACAATCTGCAATGGGCATGGAGTTCCGGCATGGCAGCAGGTCTTCATGCGGGAGGAGTAAATCTATGATTCGTATCCGGGATATCGTATTGCCGCCGGAGCATGATGCAAATCAGCTCCTGTACGAAGCGGCAAAGCTTCTGAAGATCTCCGGGTCAAAGATACGCAAACTTTCTATTGTTCGGCGCTCTATAGATGCCCGAAAAAAGCCGGATGTTCGTATTATTTACACTGTGGACATTGCGGTGGAAGGCAGCGAAAATAAGATCCTGCGTAACAGCGGCTGCAAGCGGGCGGCCATTGTTCAAAATGTCCGCTATAAACCCCCGAAATCAACGGTAGATTCGAAGAAACGTCCTGTAGTGGTGGGTTTTGGCCCTGCCGGTATGTTTGCTGCGCTGATTTTGGCAAATGCCGGCTTGAAGCCCATCGTTCTGGAGCGAGGTGAAGACGCGGTTACCCGGCACAGAAAGGTTGAAGAATTCTTTTCTACCGGCAAATTGGATACGCGCAGTAATGTGCAGTTCGGTGAGGGTGGCGCAGGTACGTTTTCTGACGGCAAACTGAACACCGGCGTCAACAATATCCGCATTAGCTGGATTCTGGAGCAGTTTGTCAAAGCCGGTGCAAGGGAAGATATTTTGTACGATGCAAAACCCCATATCGGCACGGATGTACTGCTGGAAGTCGTCCAGAATCTGCGTAAGCGGATCATCGAACTGGGCGGTGAAATTCGGTTTTCTAGCCAAGTAACCCGGATCCTGTTGGATAAAGGCTGTGTCGCCGGCGTAGAAACAAAGCAGGGAGATATCATCGACTGTGAACAACTGATCCTTGCCATCGGCCACAGCGCCAGAGACACCTTTTCTATGCTGGAACAACTTGGGATTCCCATGGAGCCTAAGCCTTTTTCTATGGGTGTCCGCATTGAACACCGCCAGTCGGATATCAATATGGCACAATATGGTGCTGATTTACCCCTGCCGCCGGCAGATTACAAGCTGGTGGAGCATTTGGAGGACGGTACGGTTTATACTTTCTGCATGTGTCCCGGTGGCTATGTAGTCGCGGCGGCATCGGAAGAAGGCGGCATCGTGACCAATGGCATGAGTTACGCGGATCGGGATGGTGAGAATGCCAATGCGGCATTACTTGTGACAATGAATCCGTCGGAATTTCCGTATGAGGGGGTTTTGGGCGGTGTCCGTTGGCAACGGGAAATCGAGGAAAAGGCGTTTGCTGTTACAGACAGCTATTGCGCGCCTGCCCAGACTGTGGGAGACTTCCTTGCAGGAAAAGCAAGCATTGGCTGCGGCAATATAAATCCTACCTATCGGCCGGGCGTGCACTGGTGCGATCTTCATCATGTTCTTCCGGAGAAAATCACGAAATCTCTTGCAGAAGCGCTACCCAGACTGGACAGAAAACTCCGTGGTTTTGCCAATCCTGATGCGGTTATGACTGCGCCGGAAACCAGAAGTTCATCGCCGGTCCGTATTTTACGGGACGAAACCAGACAGTCTGCTGTACGGGGACTTTATCCAACCGGAGAGGGCGCAGGTTACGCAGGAGGTATCATGTCTGCGGCCATTGACGGCATCATGTCTGCGGAAGCGATGATCGCCAAATTAGGGGATGCAGCCAATGGATGAGAAACTGATTTGTCGCAGACTTCGAAAGGCGTTCAATATGCCGGCGCTTGCTTTGCTTGTCTATTATGTCATGATGAATGTCCTTGTGTCTGTTGCGGTTTTTGCAGAAGCTTTGCTGGCAATGCTGTTGAACAGCAGCATTACACTGAATAAGGCTCTTGGAAATGCCGCGCAGAACGGCTGGGGCTACCTTCTGAGTATATTGATCGGTGCTGCCATACTTCTGGTCTGGAAAAAACGACAGTTTTGCTTTCGTGAGATCTGGAAAAAGGGCGGTAGCATGAAATTCTCCAGCTTTGGCGCGCTGCTGATCATATTTATCAGTGGGCAGGCGTTGTTTCAGATCCTTGCGGTTGGTATGGAATGGCTGCTCAACCTGTTCGATTTGTCTATCCTAAAATCCATGGAAATGGCATCCTTTACGGCGGACAGCATCAGCATGTTCCTGTATGTAGCGCTCTTTGCGCCGGTATTCGAGGAGATTTTGTTCCGGGGGGTGATCCTGCGGACACTGGAGCCGTACGGAAAGAAATTTGCGATTTTGGCATCTGCATTCCTGTTTGGCATCTTCCACGGGAATCCGGTGCAGACACCCTATGCATTTGCTGTCGGTTTGGTTCTTGGCTATGTGACGGTAGAACACTCATTGTTATGGGCGGTTATCCTGCATTTGATCAACAATTTTGTGCTTGGGGATGCCTTGCCGCGACTGATGCAACTGTTGCCGGATTTGGCAGGGGAGTTAGTCTGGTTTGTAGTCATTTGGGGCAGTGCAGTTGCTGCACTGGTGATCCTGCTGGTGAACAGACGCGTAATTGCTGAGTATCTTCGCAACGGTAAGCTCCACCCGCTGTGCATCAAGAGCTTTTTCACTGCTCCTGGAGTGCTGGTCCTGACCGGTTTGATGACGGTGAGCATGATCCTTATGCTATTTTTGCAGTAATAGAAAACAGCAGATCCTTTTGGATCTGCTGTTTTTATAACCAAGTTAAGACAAGCACTACCGTGATGATCTGCAACGCCAGTATCACAGGGACACCCATAGTGAATTTCAGGTGTTTTGTTTTATGGCGAAATGCATACATTCCACCGATCACACCCAAGCTTCCGCCGATGATGCTGATACCGACCAAAGTGGATTCCGGAATACGCCATAAATTTTTCCTGGCTTTGCGCTTGTCGGACAGCATAAGAAGAAAGCCTATGGCATTTATTAGAATCAGATAGCCTAGAAGCATATCAGTTTATCCTTTCTGGAGGGAGTAACGTGAAAAAATTATGGATCATGATGGCGTTGGTACTGATGATGTGCGGCTGCGCCGCGCCTACTTTTGAAACAATGAATGATGTGTATGCACCGCAGCAGGAAATTTCACCACAAAAGACTGCGTTCCAGATTCCCAATGATGCCGCTGCACAGGTAATGGAAAACGAAAACGGCAGACTTTACTTCTGTGAAGGTTATGAGATTATGGTGGAAACACATTCTGCCGGTGATTTGAACAGGACCATTCAGACATTGACAGGTTATGCTAAAGATGCATTGACCGTTATGGAGACATCTGTATCCGAGATCGATCGGTATGAGTGCGTATGGACATCTGCCGGCGAGGCTGGGGACCAGATAGGCAGAGCGGTGATTCTTGACGATGGCAGCTACCATTACTGTATGAGCGTCATGGCTGCTGCACAGGAGGCAGGAAGCTTGCAGGACACATGGGAGGAGCTGCTTCGCACATTCCGCCTTCAGGGTTGATCCAGGGCATCCAGACACATTTGGCGGCATTGATTCGCTACACTTTGGGGATACAGGATACGAGCCTTTTTGCCAAAACCGATGACCCAGCTTAAGAACATAGGAGAGACCGCTACCTTTACCGTAAAGACAAAGTGATCCTCTCCGTCAGGGATCAGCATAATATCCCGACCAAACCGGTCAATAGCCACATTGATCAGTTCTTTATGGAAACGGAGCTTTACGGTTACCGCATCTCCCGCAAACATCTGGAAAAGCTGATTGGCGTGTTCGATGAGTGCGTTACCGGTCAGTTCGGAGCAGGGAATGCGACTTTCCTCGGTTAATTGAATGTCGGTCATTCTGTCAACCCGGTAGGAAGTGATGCCGTGACGTACCGAGTGGGCAAGCAGGTAACAGTTTTCGTTGTCCTGACACAGTCCGTAGGGACTTGCCTGATAGTCCTTCTCCCGGTAATGGCGTTTGCCGTCTATGCCCCAGTCGAAGTAACGGAAGCGGATCTGCCGGTTTTCGGCAATGGCCTCCTGAATGGTGTCTACGCTGTAATAGATGGTCTCGTTCATGCTCTTGACCCGCCCGGACACCAGAACATTTCGCTTCATCAGTTTGGCGTCATGGATGCTGCACTGGTTGCAAAGCTTTTCGATCAGTTCCCGGGATTTCTTTTCGGTGAGATACCGGCTGGACTGGACGGCATCGATCAAAAGCTTCAGTTCCGGCAATTCAAAATTCCGGGAGGCGATATAGTAGCCACCGTTTTTACCGGGTTTTGTGACGATATCGACACCGTAGTCTATCAGCGCGGCAACATCGGAATAGACAGTCTTCCGGTCACATTGAATATTGTGCTGACGGTCAAGCATTTCGATCAGCTCTGCAGCTCTCACGGGGTTACCCTCGTGGGAGTTTTTTTCGAGATGTTCCAGTATGTAAAAGATCTTCAGCTTTTGATTGTCAGATTTCGGCATATGCGTCACCTCGTTAAGAATTGGACATCCTATTATTCAGTATATCATATTCCTAAGCGTAAAGGAATGTTAATTTGATTTTTTTGCCCGGTTGTGATATTGTATTGCAAAAGGAGGGGGACACATGGGATATTTTGGCTGTCACCTGTCTGTCTCAGCAGGCTTTACACAGACGGTTAACATTGCACAGAGCATTGGCGCGAATACCTTTGCCTATTTTACCCGCAACCCCCGAGGGTCCAAGGCAAAAGCTTTGGATATGGAGGACTGCGGCAGGGCTATGGCTCTATTGCAGGAGCTTGCGTTTGGAACGCTGGTTGCCCATGGCTCCTATACCATGAATCTTTGCACTGCCGATCCCGAGGCAAGAGCCTTTGCCTGCGATATTCTTTGCGAGGATCTGGAGCGTATGGCCGCGCTTCCCGGACAGTATTATAACTTTCACCCCGGCTCTCATGTTGGTCAGGGTACGGATGTGGGAATCTGCCAGATCGCAGAGGCTCTGAAGAAGGCATTACAGCCTAATTATCCCGTAACGGTTCTGTTGGAAACCATGGCAGGCAAGGGCAGCGAGGTTGGCGGCCGGTTTGAGGAACTGAAGGCAATTATTGATGCAGCTGGCAGCGACAGTGTGGGCGTTTGTCTGGATACCTGCCACGTTTATGATGCTGGATATGATATTGTAAACGATCTGGACGGCGTTTTGAAGGAATTTGACCGGGTGATCGGTATCCACAGACTGAAAGCGCTCCATCTGAATGACTCAAAAAACGATTTTGCCAGCCATAAGGACAGGCACGCCTGCATCGGTGAGGGTAGTCTGGGAGTTGAAGCTTTCCGGAGCATTGTCAACCATCCGTGGCTGAAAGATCTCCCAATGATCTTAGAAACGCCCAATGAACTGCCAGGCTACGCGAGGGAAATCGCACTCTTGCGGAAAATGGAAGAAAATTAAGAAACAGAATTGACACAAAGGAGGTGACAGTGTGGACGGTTTATTGGCCTTGCTTTCCCAAGCGGACAAGACCTATCTGTATGTATATCAGGCGATCCTTCGCTATCTGCTGCCGGTGTTGGCGGTAATTCTGCTGATCCGTGCTGTCCGTCCGTTGATGACCTTCCGGCGGGAACCGGAGATCTGGGCTTGGCTCAGCCTTGCAAACGGCAAAAAGCTGCCGATTACCCACTGGGAAAACGTGATTGGCCGCAGCAAGCGCAGTGATGTGGTGGTCAATGTACCCACCATATCCCGAAACCACGCAGTTTTGACCCGTTACGATGACGGTAGCTGGACCATCTCCGATGCCGGCTCGAAGAGCGGTGTGTTTGTGAACGGAGAGCGGATCGATATCTGCGCGCTGGATGAGGAAGATGTGATCACCATCGGCGGTGTGGATATGCAGCTTGTCCCCATATCCCGAAAACAGGAGATAAAATTGGCGCAGCTTCGCACAAAAGCAGCCAATCCCTTTTCTTCCGTTGCATCTATATTGCTGCTGACCATCATGCAGGTACTGATCGCTTTTTCTTATCTGCTTAACGGAAACCCCGAGTATAGCTTTGATATTTTTATGGGTTTTCTCGGTATTGTTCTGAGCCAATGGGCACTGCTGCTGTTTTATCTTTTGATTCGCAAGCCCTCCTTTGAGGTGGAAACCATCGCGTTCTTTCTTTGCACCATGGGCATGGCTGCCATCGCGGCTGTGAAGCCCGGAGAAACCACGAAACAGCTTGTGGCAATGTTGCTGGGCTTGGCTTTGTTCCTCGGCGTTGGCTGGGCGGTGCGGGATCTGGAGCGGGCAAAGAAGATGCGTTACGCAGCCGGTGTGGCAGGTATTTTGCTGCTGCTGATCACTCTGGTATTCGGCAAGGAGTACCATGGCGCAAAAAACTGGCTGATTATCGGATCACTGTCCATTCAGCCCTCGGAATTGAGTAAAGTCTGCTTTGTGTTTATCGGTGCATCCACCATGAACCGGATCATGAACAAGCGGAATCTGATCCTGTTCATTGGCTATACCGTCATTATTTGCGGATGTCTTGCTATGATGAATGATTTCGGCACGGCACTGATCTTCTTTGTCGCTTTCTTGCTGATTGCATACCTGCGAAGCGGCAGTGTGGGAACGATCGCTCTGGCTTGTACCTCCTTGGGCTTTGCCGGGGTTTTGGCGCTGAAGATCGCGCCCCACGCCCTGAGAAGATTTTCCTCCTGGCGGCATATTTGGGAAGACCCTCTTGGCGCAGGCTATCAGCAGACGAGAGCGCTGATGTGTATCGCTTCCGGTGGACTTTTTGGACTGGGCGCAGGCAACGGTTGGATGAAGCGGATCTTCGCTGCGGATTCCGATGTGGTATTTGCAACCCTATGTGAGGAATGGGGTCTTTTGATCGGCATTATGCTGATTGTCTGCGTTATGGCACTCGCGCTGTTTGCCCTTAGAAATGCGTCCGTCAGCCGCAGTAGTTTTTATACCATCGGTGCTTGTACCGCCGCGGGAATTTTGCTGATCCAGACCCTGCTCAATGCCATGGGTACTGTGGATGTGGTGCCGCTGACCGGTGTGACATTTCCGTTTGTGTCCAACGGCGGCTCCAGCATGATCTGTGCCTGGGGACTTCTGGCATTTGTAAAGGCATCGGATACCCGACAAAACGCCAGTTTTGCCGTTCGGCAGTCGAAAGAGGGGAGGCTCGAGGATGAATAGAATCATGGGCCGCGCTAAAATGCTTTTGATACTGGTACTTGTTTTGGCGGTGACAACTTCTTTCTTTATAGGTGAGTATGTGATCAATGCAGACCGGTGGGTCATGTCCTCCGGATCGCCCCATGTGTACAACGCGGGAAATCTTGGCTGCGGCGTGATTGCAGACCGGGAGGGCGTTCTGCTGATGGATCTGAAAGACGGTCGGCAGTACGCGGAAAATGCCATCCTTCGCAGCAGTGTTCTTCACTGGCTGGGTGACCGGCAGGGAAATATCAGTGCCCCGGCCCTTGCTCACTATGCAAAGGAAATTGCGGGCTTTGACCCTGTGAGCGGCGTGTATGCCTACGGCGGCACCGGCGGTCAGGTGAATCTTACCCTTTCTGCTGAAGTTCAGATTGCGGCACTGAATGCCATGGGGGACTATAAGGGCACGATTGCTGTTTACAATTACAAGACCGGTGAGATCCTCTGCGCAGTTACAACGCCTACCTATGATCCGGACAATGTGCCGGATATTTCCGGAGACACTACCGGCGCATTCAGCGGTGTCTATATGAACCGTTTTGTACAGTCTACCTATACTCCCGGCTCTATCTTTAAGATTGTTACGGCGGCTGCTGCGTTGGAGCACATTCCGGATATTATGGAGCAGACCTTTACCTGCAATAGTGTGCTGGAGTATGGTATCGACAAGGTTACCTGCGAACAGTGGCACGGAACGCTGACCTTCCGGGAGGCGTTTGCCCGCTCCTGCAACTGTGCTTTTGCCCGGATCGCGGATCAGCTGGGTGGCGTGGTGCTTGAGCGCTATGCCCGCCAGTTTTTAGTTCTGGACAGTGTCAGCTTTGACGGTGTCAAGACAGTTTCGGGCAATATCGATGCGGAGGATGCAGCGGATGTATTGGTTGCCTGGAGCTCCATCGGCCAGCACAAGGACTTAATCAATCCCTGCGCCTATCTGCAGTTTATTGGCACCATCGCTTCTGACGGTATTTCCGCTGTCCCGCATCTGGTCTCGGAAATCACAGCAGGAGGGAAGTCCACTTACCGGGTTTCCGATGCCGACGGGAAACGGGTCATGTCCAGCAATACAGCGAATACCTTGCAGGACATGATGCGAAATACTGTGCAGAACTATTACGGCGATGAAAGCTTTGGTGGCCTTACAGTTTGCGCAAAATCCGGCACTGCCGAGGTGGGCGGTGACAAAAAGCCGAATGCCATGTTTACCGGCTTTGTTGTGGATGAAAACTACCCCATTGCCTTTATCGTAGCCATTGAAAACGGCGGCTACGGCAGACAGACCTGTGTACCTGTTTTGGCACCGGTTTTGGAAGCCTGTAAAGCGGTTCTGGATGGCGAATAATAAGACACACCCCTTGCATAGAATCTGTGCAGGGGGTGTTTTTATGTGCCGGCGAAACCATCTTTGCGGCTGCGCCTTGATCGCGTTTGGATTTGGTCTTCTGGTCGGATCCTGCCTGGAAACGGGATTTCTTTGCTTTTGTGTGGGCAGTGTCATTATTGCGTTGGGTTTTTGGTGCATGGGTAAGAAATAGTTGGCATAAACTTGTCCCGTCTTGAATATGTATTACCAGCATAGCGGGATAAGGAGTGATCTGCATGGAATTGCAATTCAATAAATCAGTCTGTCCGACTCTTCGTAAGGTCGTCAGTCAGCTGCAGACTCAGGAACAGACACAGGAAGTGCGCTTAAGTGATGCCATGCCCGATATCGGTATGGTATTAGGGTGCTGGGGGCAGGTGCTGATTCGCAGTAAGGAATGGCGAAGCGGCGGCATGAGTGTGTCCGGAGGCATCATGGCATGGGCATTATACGCACCGGAGGACGGCTCGGAGCCCAAAAGCATCGATACTTGGATCCCTTTCCAGATGAAGTGGGACTTTCCCGATACCCAGCGTGACGGCATGATTTTCGTGATGCCGCGACTGAAAAGTATGGACTGCCGCAGTGTGTCTGCAAGAAAACTGATGATTCGCGCCGGAATTTCTGTCTTGGGTCAGGCGCTGGAGCCGGTAGATATGGAGGTGTTTACACCGGATACAGTTCCGGAGGACATTCAGCTTCTTCGCAACACCTACCCCATGGAGATGCCCCAGGAGGCGGGAGAAAAGCATTTTCAGATAGAGGAAGAAGTTACTTTGCCTACTGGTACGCCGCCGGTTTCAAAAGTGATTCGATATGAGATACAGCCGGAAGTGACGGAGCAAAAGGTGATGGCGGGGAAATTGGTATTCCACGGCATGTGCCGGATGCACCTGCTGTATGCCTCGGATGATGGGGCGCTCCATACAACAGATATTCAGTTGCCTTTCTCTCAATTTTCTGACCTGGACAGAGAATATGGGCCCAATGCATCCGGATGGATCGTGATCGTTCCCACGGGCATGGAACTGGAAAAATCGGAAGATGGAAAGCTGATGCTGAAGTGCGGTCTGGCTGCCCAGTATGTGATCTATGACAGGAATGTGATTGAGATCGTAGAAGATGCGTACAGTCCCAGAAGAAATGTAGATGTTCAAAACAGTGCGCTTAGGCTGCCGGTGCGGCTGGATAGCAAAAGTGCGGAGCTGGAGTACCGGCATAACCTTCGCGCAGAAGGTGAAAAAGCGGTGGATGTGTCTGTATTCTGGGATAATCCTGTGGTCAGACAGAGCGGAGAAAGTGCAGAAGCGGAAATATCCGGCCAATATCAGATGCTTTACTTAGATGATTCAGGCTATCTGCAAGGGGTGACCGGCCGTAGTGACGAAAAATGGGTGTTGCCCTCTGACCGGGATAATTCTGTGCTGCTGTCCATGATGCCGGATATTCCCGCTGCCGTATTCCATTCGGAAGGGGTGGATGTTTCCGGAACGCTGAGACTGGATGCATCGGTAATGACAGAACAAGTTCTGTCGATGGTTACGGGACTGGAGTTTGGCGACATGGAAGAGCCCGATCATAACCGTCCATCGCTGATCCTCCGTAAAACTGGAGAGGCCAGGCTGTGGGATCTGGCAAAGGAATGCGGGTCCACGGTGGATGCGATCTGTAAGGCCAACGACCTACAGAATGAACCGGAAAATGACCGGATTCTACTGATACCGGTGACTTAAATAATAACCGCCGTCCCGGGGGAGATCCGGGACGGCGGCGGTGGGCTGTCGCAGCTGGGGGTATGCCCGCCGGGATCATGGTATCAAGTGCGCTCTGAGACATTCAAGGGGAAAGTGTCGAAAACTCATGGATTTTTGACTTGTAAATCAGCACCTTCGGTGGTATAATTTACTGCATAAATCATTGATTAGAAGGTGTTTTTATGAAAATCGATATTTATTCCGGATTTCTTGGCGCCGGTAAGACCACGCTCATCAAAAAGATGATCAGCGAAGCCTATCAGGGTGAAAAGCTGGTGCTTATTGAAAATGAGTTCGGTGAGATCGGCATTGACGGCGGCTTCCTGCAGGATGCGGGCATCCAGATCACGGAAATGAATTCCGGCTGCATTTGCTGTTCTCTGGTGGGTGACTTCGGTAAGGCTCTGGAGCAGGTGATTGCTGAGTATGATCCCGACCGGATCATCATTGAACCCTCCGGCGTGGGCAAGCTGTCGGATGTGATCGCCGCTGTAAAGAAGGTCACCAATGACAAGGTTTCTCTGGGCAGCACCGTCGCCGTGGTAGATGCCGGCAAGGTCAAGGTCTACATGAAGAATTTCGGAGAATTCTACAATGATCAGGTGCAGACTGCATCCACCATCATTCTTTCCCGTACAGATGCCATCCCCCAGGCAAAGTTGGATGCCGCTGTTGCGCTGCTGAAGGAACACAACGATCATGCAGCGTTTGTCACCACTCCCTGGTCGGAGATTAGCGGTGAGCAGATCAAGGATGCCATGGAGGGCAAGGATTCTCTGGCTGA
>JAZNJN010000110.1:0-2397 GCA_045578025.1 Faecousia sp.
AAGAAGCGCTGAAAAAGGCACTGGAACTGATCCCGGACGGTGCAAGTGTTGGCTGGGGCGGTGCCATGTCTGCCCAGCAGATCGGACTGATGGATGCTATCCATGCCGGGAATTATCATGCCTTTGACCGGGCGGTCTGCAAGACACCCGAGGAACAGGAGCAGAACCGGAAAGATTGTATGTTTGCCGATGTGTATCTCACCGGTGCTAACGGCCTGAGTCTGGAGGGCGAGATGGTCAATATTGACGGCACCGGCAACCGGGTGGCGGCGATCATCTATGGACCGAAGGAAGTGTTGGTCATTGCCGGTATGAACAAGGTCATGGACACCTTGGAGGATGCCATTACCCGGGCGCGTACTGTGGCTGCGCCTATGAATCAGCAGCGTTTCCAGCTGAAAAACCCCTGTACCGCCACCGGTGTTTGTGCTGACTGCAAGAGCGAAAGCTGCATCTGCAACCAGATCGTCATCACCCGCCACTGCCGCCCGGCAGGCAGGATCAAGTTCATCCTGGTGGGAGAGGAGTTGGGACTTTAATGCGGTCCTGGCTGAAGAAGTATAGAGATATTATTGCCTACCTGTTCTTTGGCGGGCTGACCACAGCGGTCAATTATGTTGTGTATCTGCCTTGCTATAATCTTCTGGGTATTTCCGCCGGTGTCAGCAATGTGATCGCATGGGTCGCTGCGGTGGCCTTCGCCTTTGTGACCAACAAGCCCTTTGTGTTTAAAAGCCATGACTGGTCTGCTTCCGTTGTGCTGCCGGAGCTTGGGAAATTCGTAAGTTGCCGTGTGGGATCCGGATTTCTGGAGACGGCAATCCTCCTTGTAACTGTGGACTGGCTGTGCTGGGACGGAAATTGGATGAAGCTATCTACCAGTGTTCTGGTGATGATCCTCAATTATTTCGGCAGCAAGCTGCTGGTATTTAAAAAACCTGCCCATTAGGGCAGGTTTTTTATTTTCCGTATGTTTCTTTTAGATAAAGGATCGCCTGACGATAGCCGTCCAGACCCTGACCTTTGATGGTTTTCTCACAGTACATGCCGGCATAGGAAATCTGGCGGAATGCCTCCCGGGCATCCACATTGGAGATATGCACTTCCACAGCGGGGATGGACACGGACTTCAGCGCATCCAAAATGGCAACGGAGGTATGGGTGTAGGCGGCGGGGTTGATGACGATACCGTCCACACAGCCGTAGGCGGCCTGGATCTTGTCCACGATCACGCCTTCGTGGTTGCTCTGGAATTGGTCAATCTGCAGATCTTCTTCCCGGGCGGTCTGCTGGATCAGTGCAAGCAGGTCGGCAAAGGTTTGCTTGCCGTAGATACCCGGCTCCCGGATACCCAGCATATTGATGTTTGGGCCGTTGATCACCAGTATTTTCATACATCTGTCTCCCATAGTTTCAAAATCGCGTCTGCCGCATCCTCGGCAGCGTCATCGTTGTTAACATGATGATCCGCAAAGCGGTCATACATAGGCATGCGCACCCGGTACATATCTGCAAGGGCGGTGCTTTGGGAAAGGGGTCTTCCGTCTGTGGGGAGCGCCTCCAGCACCCGGTCCAGACAGAAGATCCTACCGTTTTGATGGAGCAGGGGATAATTCTCTTCCCGGGTGACACAGCCGCCGCCGGTGGCAATGATAAGACCCGATTGCTTGCCCAATTCCCGCAGGACTTCCGTTTCCAACGCCCGGAAACCACTTTCTCCCCGGTTGGCAAAGATCTCCGGAATGGGCATGACCGCTTTTTCTACGATGAGGGCATCGGCATCCACCAGCTTCTTGCCGGTCTTTTCCGCAAGGATCGCACCCACGGTGGATTTGCCGCTGCCGGGCATGCCGATGAGAATAATGTTCTCCATCTGGTTTTTCAGTTCTTTTTGAATACGGAAAATGGCATCGTCGGAAAAGACCTTTCCTGTGAACCATTCCGAGGCCTCTTTGGCTTGTGCCACCAGCATCAGTGTGCCGTTCATAGCAGTCAAACCCCGGTTTTCTGCGTCCAGCAGGAGCTGAGTTCTGGCGGGATTGTAGATGGCATCCAGCACGCCCTCCAGCTTGGGGAACAGAGAAAGATCGATGGGGGAAACGCCCACGTTGGGGTACATGCCCACGGGGGTGGCGTTGACGATGACAGCCGCATCGGCGTGGAGGTGGAGATTGTCATAATTATTCTCGCCGGAGCGGGAAATGACCACTACTTCCGCACCCTGTTCCTGCAGAGCTGCCGCTGCAACGGTGGACGCACCGCCGCTGCCCAAGACCAGTGCCTTTTTGCCACACACGGACAGACCGCTGTATTTCAGCATGGTGGCGAAGCCAAAGTAGTCCGTATTGTGACCGATCAAGCGCCCATCCCGACGGACGATCACATTCACCGCCCCCA
>JAZNJN010000111.1:0-7399 GCA_045578025.1 Faecousia sp.
CCCTTTTCCAGCAGCTCCAGGTTCTCTTCCTTGTACTCCTTGGGCAGGGGTGCGCCGGGGGTAACCTTGGGACCGCCGCCGTGCATCTTCAGGGAGCGGACGGTAGCAACCAGAACGGAGACGTTGGGAGTCAGACCGGACAGGCGGGTCTTGACGTTCCAGAACTTCTCGAAGCCGATGTCGGCAGCAAAGCCGGACTCAGTGACATGGTAGTCGAACAGCTTCAGAGCCAGCCGGACAGCGATAACAGAGGACTGGCCGATGGCAATGTTTGCGAAGGGACCGGCGTGGATCAGCACGGGCTGATGCTCGACGGAGTAGCACATGGTGGGGTTGATGGCGTTACGCATCCAAGCGGTCATAGCGCCGGCAACATCCAGATCCTCACAGGTAACAGGCTCGCCGGTCTTGGAGTAAGCAACGACGATCTTGCCGATACGCTCGCGCAGATCCTTTAGATCCTTGGCAACAGCCAGGATAGCCATCAGCTCGGAGCCAACGGCGATGCCGAACTTGGACTCCATCATGAAGCCGTCCAGACGGCCACCGATACCGATGATGATGTTACGCAGGCTCTGTGCGCAGAAGTCAATGATCCAGCCCATCTCCACACGCTTGGGGTCGATGTCCAGACGCTTCAGACCCTTCTTTTCCAGCCATTCGTCGGTGTTGTTGCGCTCGTGCTGCATACGGGCGGTCAGAGCCACCATAGCCAGGTTGTGAGCGTTCATAATGTCGTTGATATCGCCGGTCAGACCCAGGGAGAACTCGGTCATGGGCAACAGCAGAGCGTTGCCGCCGCCGGCAGCAGTACCCTTAACATTCATGGTGGGGCCACCGGAGGGCTGACGCAGAGCGCCGCCGGCGTTCTTGCCGATGTAGCCCAGGCCTTCGATCAGACCCAGAGAAACGGTGGACTTACCCTCGCCGAAGGGGGTGGGGGTAACAGCGGTAACCTCGATGAACTTGCCGTCGGGCTTGTCCTTCAGACGGTTCATAACCTTGATGAAGTCGATCTTGGGGGTCTTGCCGTAGGGGATGATCTCCTCGGGCAGCAGGCCCAGCTTCTCGCGGAAGTAATCCACGGAGGGCAGAGTCTTTTCAGCCTCTTCAGCGATCTGCCAGTCAGCAAACTTAGTGGGGTCCAGCTTTACGAGACCTTTTTCGTCTACGTATTTGCCGTTCTCGTCATAAACGATTGCCATAGTATGTTTCCTCCTTGTTTTTCGGTGCTGTTTTTCAGCACAATATTTGACTTATGTATTTATACTACCGTAATCTTGGCTGCATCTCGAATGAGGTGCATGACCTTTCCGGTGAGTACACTTTTTAAAACTGCCTGCTCGAACTCGGCATTGTAGTAGGAGCGCAGCTGCTCCATGGTGATGTCGTTCTGGCGGCAGATGATTGCCAGTGCCTCAGCGATTTCCTGGGGATCGGCTTCCAGCTTTTCCAGCACAACGATCTTATCGATGGCAGCCTGCTTGCGCAGCTCCGCCTCGGCGGTGGGGACAGCGTCCTTTTGAAGCTTCTGAATGTCGGTGTTCAGGAAACTGCAGTACATTTCCAGAGTCAGACCCTGGCGGATGAGCTGAGCCTCCAATGCCTTCATCTGCTCCTCTACAGCAGCATCGATCTGAGGTTGGTCAAAGGTCACATCCAGTGTGGCGGCAGCTTGGCGCAGGAGATCGTCCTGCAGTTCCATCTCGCCCCGCTCGTCGGAAAATGCCTGCAGACTCTGCTGCAGCTTTTGCCGCATTTCCTCCAGCGTGTCGCACTGGCCAACCTCTTTGGCAAAGGTATCGTCCAGATCGTAAGGGGTCTTGACCCGGATCTCATGGATCACGCAGCGGAACTCCGCTTCCTTGCCCGCAAGATTCTCTGCATGGTACTGCTCCGGGAAGGTGACCTTCACGGTGACCTGCTCGCCGGGGACTTTGTCCAGAAGCTGCTCTTCAAAACCGGGGATGAATGCGCCGCTGCCCAGAACCAGAGTCTGATTTTCGGCAGTGCCGCCGGCGAACTGCTCGCCGTCGCAGAAGCCTGCGTAATCCAGCACGACTTCGTCACCCCGCTCGGTGGGACGGTCGGTGATCACCGCGATCCGGGGACTCTGCTGCAGCAGCCGCTGGATCTGGCGGTCCACTTCCTCGCCGGTTACGATATGTCTGTCCAGCTTGGCGGACAGACCCTTGTAAGTAAATTCCATGGTGTACTCCTTGGTGCAAATGGGATAAAAGCAAAAAAAGCAACTCGATTCTGCGGAATCGAATTGCCCAGACGGTCGGCTCAATATTATATCACATTCCCCCGCAGTGCTCCGCGATAACCGTCAGTCGTGTGATACCGTGATTATTATATACCGCAGTTCCTGTTTTGTCAAGGAAAACAATCCCGGAAGCGGCAGCAGGAAATATTCGGTATTTCCATACTGAATGCATCGTATCACTCTTTCGTAAGATTGTCAACAACAATTTTGAAATTTGTAGAATTTGCTTGAGAATGCCTATTATTTTGCCCCTGCTTTGCAACACATGGATATTGCAATTTGAAGAAAAATTGGATATGATATATATTAGATAAATTATAAGAGTAAGAGGGTGGTGCGATGTTTGAAGGCTTTTGCCCGGAAACAGTGGATTTCCTCTGGGGGATCCGACTGAACAACAACCGGGAATGGTTTCTGGAGCATAAGAAACAGTATGTGGATACTCTGTACCATCCTATGAAGGCGCTGGGTGCCCAGCTGTTTGCGCCTTGGCTGGATAAACCCGGCGAACTGCTGAAGGTCAGCCGGATCTACCGGGATGCCAGGCTGCATCATCCGCTGCCTTATAAGGAAAGCCTTTGGATCTGCATCCGGCAGGATGTGGAGTGGTGGGGAGAAAACCCCTGCCTGTATTTCGAGATCAATCCCGAGGGTGTGGACTACGGCTTCTTCATCTGGAAGCCCCGGCCGGCAACCATGAAGGAGTTCCGAAAGACGATTGCAGCAGAGCCGAAAAAATTCCTTTCCATGATCAGCAAGGTGGAAGCTGCCACAGGGCAGAGCATCACGGCACAGGAGTACAAGCATCCGGAGAAATGTGAAAACCCCGATTTGAAGCGCTTTTACCTCTGGAAATCCCAGATCGGCTGCTCTAGCCATGAGGATTTCAGCGAGGAGACCTTTGGCCCGGCTTTGGCGGACCGGGTCAGCGATTACTTTGGGAAACTGACACCCCTTTATGATTACTTTAACCGATTCAAAGTTTGACAGGAGAGATACATTATGAAAAAGACAATTTTTAAGGGCATGGCTACCGCACTGGTGACCCCGATGAACGAGAAGGGCGTAGACTACGAGGCTTTCGGCCGCTTCATCGATTTCCAGATCGAAAACGGCATCAATGCCTTGGTTGCCGTGGGCACCACCGGCGAAAATGCCACATTGGAGCCTGACGAGCAGAAGGAAGTGATCCGCTTTGCTGTGGAGCGGGCAGCGGGTAGAGTGCCTGTCATCGCCGGTACCGGCACTAATAATACCGAGCATGTTCTTGCCAACACCCGCGCTGCCTGTGAAGTGGGTGCCGATGCGGTGCTGGTGGTGACCCCCTACTACAACAAGGCCACCCAGAACGGCCTTATTAAGCATTTTACCACTGTGGCGGATGTGGCCACTGTGCCTGTGATCCTTTACAATGTTCCCGGCCGTACCGGCTGCAATCTGCTGCCCAAGACCGTGGCGAAGCTGGCGGAGCACGAAAACATCGTTGCCATCAAGGAGGCCACCGGCAATATGGCCCAGATGGTGGAGCTGGCAAGCCTCTGCGGTGACAAGATCGATATTTACTCCGGTGAGGATGCCCTGACCGTACCCTTTATCTCCATGGGTGCTGCCGGTACCATCAGCGTCCTTTCCAATGTGGTGCCCAAGCTGTCTGTGGAGATGACGGACAAGGCACTTGCCGGTGACTTTTCCGGTGCAGCTGCCCTACAGTGCAAGATGCTGCCCCTGATCAATGCCCTCTTTAGTGAGGTCAACCCCATCCCTGCCAAGGCAGCGGTATCTGCCATGGGCTACGGTGAGGATTATCTGCGGATGCCCTTGACTCCCATGGAGGATGCTACCCGGGAAGTGCTGTACAGAGAAATGCGAAAGCTGGGTGCGCTGGCATGAGGGCGGTCATCTGCGGCGCCAATGGCGCTATGGGCAAGCTGATCTGCGACATTCTGGGTGCAGAAGTGGTGGGCAAGGTCAGCATCGATGGAGAAAACAGCGTGCCCAAGACCTTCGCTCAGCTGGGCAAGGTAAATGCGGATGTGCTGATCGACTTTTCCCATCACACCGCCGTGGCGGATGTGCTGCAGTATGCCCAGGAGATCGGCTGCGCGGTGGTCATCGGCACGACCGGTCATACCCCAGAAGAAAAGACCATGATCTATGAGGCGGCGAAAAAGCTGCCGGTGTTCTACTCCGGAAATATGAGCCTGGGTATCGCGGTGCTGTGCCGGCTGGCGCGGCAGGCTGCCAGTTTCTTCCCGGAGGCGGACATCGAGATCGTGGAAGTCCACCACAACCGGAAGGTGGATGCCCCCAGCGGCACCGCCCATATGCTGTTCAACGCCATCCGGGAGGTCCGTCCCGAGGCAGTGGAGGCTTGCGGCAGAGCCGGCGAGGGTAAGCGGAAGAAAAATGAGATCGGCATTGCATCCCTGCGGATGGGCAATGTAGTCGGTATCCATGAGGTACACATCTGCACCCCCAGCCAGACCCTGACACTGCGGCATGAGGCGGGTAACCGGGCCATGCTTGCCGAGGGTGCGGTGGATGCCGCCCGGTTTATGGAGGGCAAAACTGCCGGTCTTTACACCATGACAGAGCTTCTGGAGGAGAAGTAATGCGCATTCTTCATATGAACGGCGCGGGAAATGACTTTATGGTCATGGACGCCCGGGGGCAGAAACTGGATTTTGGACCATTGGCGCTAGAGTTATGTAAACTAACCGGTGCTGACGGCTTTATGGCGGTGGATGATTCCAAGGTCGCGGATTTTAAGCTCCATTTTTACAATGCGGACGGTTCCCGGGGTGAAATGTGCGGCAACGGCGCCAGATGTATCTGCCGATTTGCCTTTGAAAACGGCATCGCCGGAGAAACCATGACGGTAGAAACAGATGCGGGTCTTGTAGAAGGAAAGCGTCTGACGGAAAGTCAGTATCTGGTGAGGCTGAATGAGCCTTCCATCGTGGATCTGGAGCGCAAGGGCGACATCGCCTATGTGGAGCTGGGTGATCCCGGCGTTCCCCATGCGGTACAGGAGGTGCGGCAGCTGCGGTTTGCCATGGCAGAGCGGCTGCGGGAATACGCAAAGGGACTGCGCTATGACCCTGCATTCCCCAAGGGTGCGAATATCAACTTCTACACCTGGACCGGTGAAAATTCTGTCCGGATCATGACCTACGAGCGGGGTGTGGAGGACTACACTCTGGCCTGCGGAACAGGCTCAGCCTCCACTGCGGTGGTGCTGAGCAGAAAGGGACTGTTGCCCGGTGGCGAGCTGACCCTGGAAAACCGGGGCGGTACGTTGAAGGTGACCATCGGAGAAAGTGGGATCTATCTGGAAGGGCCGACGGAACTGGTCAAAGTTATGGAAGTATAAAAGAAAGGGAGTGCCATTCGGCACGCCCTTGTTTTGTTGTGGGAATTAGTCTTCCTTTGCCTTGGAGACAACTAGGTTGACGATGATGCCCAGAATCAGAGCGCATGCGATGGCGGTCAGAGTGACCTTGCCGATGGCCATAGCCATGCCGCCAATGCCAGGGATCAGGATGGCAGCGACCCCGAACAGATTCTTGTTCTGATTCAAATCCACTTTCTGGATCATCTTTAGACCGGAAACTGCGATGAAACCGTACAAAGTGACACAGACACCGCCCATGACACAGCCGGGAATGGAGTCTAGGAATGCCACGAAGGGACCGAAGAAGGAAATTACCATGCACATGATGGCAGCGGTGGTGATGGTGATGATAGAAGCGTTGCGAGTAATGGCAACACAGCCGACGGACTCACCGTAGGTGGTATTGGGGCAGCCGCCGAAGATCGCACCGGCGATGGAGCCGACACCGTCACCCAGCAGAGTGCGGTGCAGGCCGGGCTCCTTCAGCAGGTCAGAATCGATAATGGAGGACAGATTCTTGTGGTCAGCGATGTGCTCTGCGAACACTACGAATGCCACGGGAACATAAGCCACCGCAACAGTAGCAATGTAGGAGGCGTCGATATCCTTCACGCCCTTCAGCGCCTCCAGGAAGGTAAACTCAGGAACAGCGAAGAGCTGCACGTCCTGGAACAGGGAGAAGTCGACGACGGGGATGCCGAAGAGAGTAAAGATGACAGCCTCGATATAACCGGCCAGGATGCCGATGATGAAGGGGACCAGCTTTGTCATCTTCTTGCCGTAGGTGGAAGCGATAATGACCATCAGCAGGGTGACCATAGCGCAGATGAAGGAGGCCCATGCGGGAGCACTCATCATGAAGGAGCCGTTGGCATCCTGAGGACCGTAGGAGAATACGTCCTTAATGGCGGCACCGGCCAGGGACAGACCGATCAGAGCAACAGTGGGTCCGATGACCACGGGAGGCATCAGCTTGTTGATCCACTTGACACCGGCCAGCTTGACTACCAGCGCGATGGCAACATATACCAGACCTGCAAACACAGCGCCCAGCAGGATGCCTGCAAAACCGGCGGAAGCGGAAACTGCACCGGCAAAGGCGGCGACCATAGAGCCGATGAAGGCGAAGGAAGAACCTAGGAACACAGGGCTCTTAAACTTGGTGAACAGCTGATAAACGATGGTGCCCACACCGGCGCCAAACAGAGCGGCGGAAGCGGACATGCCGTTGCCAACGATGGCGGGAACTGCGATGGTGGCGGCCAGAATTGCCAGAACCTGCTGGAATGCGAAGATCAGCAGCTGACCGAACTTGGGTTTGTCTTTGATGCCGTAGATCAAATTGATGTTGTTTCCTCCGAAATATAGTATTGAAATGGTTGTTCAAAAGAGGAGAAACTGTCAAGGTCAGAGCCGTGAGCCATTTTCTCCCATTTTGAATGCTATTTCCGGGTAAAAGTATACTGCGTTTCTCGACAAAAAGCAAGAAAAAAGTTCATATAATATTCATAAAAAACAAGACCCTGTAAAAGGGTCTTGTTGGTAGAGTTTTGATTATTTTTTAGGCAAATGCCGCAGGATACGGCCGCAGCGGGCACCGGTGTATTTCCCCTCCGCGATCACGGGCTTGCCGTTGACGATCACGTAGTCCATACCGCTGGAATAGTGGTGAGGATCGGGGAAGGTGGCGTTTTCTTTCAGATTGTAGAGATTGAATACGTTGATATCCGCAAACT
>JAZNJN010000112.1:0-6290 GCA_045578025.1 Faecousia sp.
GGTCATGGATTCGGGCGGCGGCCTCCGGATCGATGGAAGTCAGGAGGGCGCGCATGGCGTCCATGCCCTCTTCATCTGCTTGCAGTTCCAGCTTTTCCCGCATTCCCGTGGAGGGGAAGGGGGCAAAATCGTTGCCCCTTATCAGACTGTCCATGTAAAGTCCCGTGCCACCGGCGATGATGGCAATCTTGCCCCGGGCGACGATATCCTCCACGATCGGGGTCGCCATGGCGCAGTACCGACTGACGGAAAAATCCTCTGTCGGCTCTGCCACATCGATCATGTGGTGGGGAACACCCTGCCGTTCTTCTACGGTGGGCTTGGCAGTGCCGATGTCCATGCGCTTGTAGACCTGCATGGAGTCACAGGACACTACCTCACCGTTCAGCTCCTTAGCAAGCTCCACTGCCAAGGCGGTTTTTCCCGAGGCGGTAGGCCCGGCGATACATATGATGTTGTTCACGGGCCTTACCTCCTTCATTAGCTTCTCTTGAACTGTTTTTCCAGCTGATTTTTGCTTAAGGTGACACAAATGGGTCTGCCGTGGGGGCAGTATTTTAAGTCCTCCCGGCTCATGACCTGCTTGACAAGAGCCAGAAGCTCTTTTTCATCGTTCGTCCAGCCGGCCTTGATGGCGGCTTTGCATGCCACGGTGTGCAGCAGCTCATCCCGGACAGTATCCGCCTTTTCCCGGCGGCCGGAAAGCAAATCGGCTGCCAAGGTTTCTGCTGTTTCTGCTGCGATTTCCGGAGAAAGATCCATGGGGATCTGCCGGAGTAGTACGGTATTATCGCCAAATTCGTCGATTTCAAAACCCAGCTCCGTAAGTAGCTGTGTATTGGCAAGCAGCTCCGATGCTGCCTCTGGGCTCAAGCGGACGGGCAGGGGAGTCAGCAGCATCTGGGAGCTGATGGCCTCTTGGTTAGCTTTCAATTTCTCGAAAAGGATCCGCTCATGAGCCGCGTGCTTGTCGATGAGGAATGCCTCCTCGCCTTGCTCCACGATGATGTAGGAATTGTAAAGCTCGCCCACCATCCGCCAGGGGATCTCCTTGGGCATTTCCATTTCCTGCTGGAGCATCTCCGGCTCCGGAGCGGGTGTCGGAATAGGCTTGGGAATGGGCGCGCTGACCGGGGTCATTACCGTTTCCCGAATGGGAGCGCTGATCTGCCGCTCTACTGCCATGGCAGTTTGCGCGGCAGCCTCTTTTTTCGGTTGGGGGGCATCTTTTAATGCACCGGAGAAGTTTTTATACTCCTCTGCTGTCATGGTGCGGAAAAAGCTCTGCTGCCTGACCGGCTGGGCAGGCGTGGGCTTCGGCGGCTGATAGGCCGGGACAGGCGCAGGTTTGAACTGCACCTGGGGGCGGTCTTCCTGCTTGTTCAGCGCTGCCAGTACGCCATAATGGACGCAGTCGAACACCGCCTTTTCCGAGAGGAATTTCACCTCGGTCTTGGCGGGGTGGACATTCACATCCACCGCATTGGCAGGCAGGGTAAGATGCAGCACACAGGCGGGGAATTTACCCACTATCAGCTGATTGCGATAGGCTTCCTCCAGCGCCCGGATCAGCAGTTTGGACTGCACCGGGCGGTCATTGACAAAGAAGGTCTGCAAGGACCGGCTGGGTCGGGCATCGGTGGGCTTACTGACAAAGCCCGTAAGGGTGTAGTTTTCCCAGCGGCTGTCTACCTTCGCCATTTTGGCGCATTCTCTGCCGTAAACGCAGTAGACCGCATCCTGCAGCTGAGCGTTCCCCGGGGTCTGCAAAAGCTGCTTGCCATCCCGGATGAAGGTGAAGGACACCTCCGGATGGGCAGGGGCCTGCAGCTGCACCGCAGCGGCGACTCTGCCACCCTCTACGGTGTCGGATTTCATAAATTTCATCCGGGCGGGGGTGTTGTAAAACAGATCCCGCACAATGATGGTGGTGCCGTCGGGGCAGCCGACTTCCGATTCTTCCGTGATCTCACCGGCTTCCAGACGCAGACTGGTGCCTGCAAGGCTGCCGGCGGTCTTGGTCATCAAATCGATGCGGCTGACGGAGGCGATGGCAGCCAAGGCTTCGCCACGGAAGCCCATGGTGGAAATGGCCGCTAAATCCTCCGCGGTACGCAGCTTGGAGGTAGCATGACGCAAGAATGCGGTTTTGGCATCCTCATGCTCCATGCCGCAGCCGTTGTCGGTGACCCGCAGGAAGGTCATGCCGCCGTCACGGATCTCCACCGTGATCTTGGATGCACCGGCATCCACGGCATTTTCCAGCAGCTCTTTCACCACACTGGCAGGCCGCTCCACCACCTCACCGGCGGCGATTAAGTTGGCAACATGCTGGGATAATTGAATGATCTTTGCCATAGTCAGTTACCTCATTGACAAAATGCCGATGGCGTTGAATGCCATGTGCATCAGGATGGGTGCAAGGATGGAATCCGTACCGGTGTACAGCCAGCACAGGCACAGTGCCGGGGGAATGTATTGCAGGAACAAGATGGTTAAGTACAGCCAGTCACCGATGCTCACATAGCCGATGACATGGGTGGCCGCAAACAAAAGAGTAGAGATCAGGCAGGCGAGCAACGGGCTTTTGGTGTACAGGCTGCCGAACACCACGCCCCGGTGCAGAAGCTCCTCCACCGGCGGCACGAGAAATACTGTTGCGATGGCCATGGGCAGGGCATACTGCGCTGCCATCTGGGTGATGTAAAGATCGTTGATATTCTGCAACACCGGCCCGGTATCGGTGAAAAAGTAATACTGAGGGCAGTAAAAGAAGATGAAATCGTTCATCACGATCACTGTCAGCTTGCAACCGATCAGCGCCAGGGCGGATTTCCACACGCAGCCCCAAACCCTGCCGGCCATGTCCCGGAAAGACTGTATAAGGAACTTCCGGAAGATGATGCCCACTGCCAGAAAATTCACAGCAAACAGGATAAGATTCAGCAGCGCGGGACTGTACTGGGGATACAAAATCAGCAGTACCGCACTGACTAAGTAGGGCAGCAAAGCAACCTGCAGGATAAGATACAGCCAGCCCAGCAGGGTTTCTTTCCTGCTCATGGAAATGTAGAAAAAGTTTCGGTTACTCATGATTAATCCAGCATTTTCTTCAGCTTGTACAGCTCGTTCATCGCCTCAATGGGGGTCAGAGTTTCTACAGCGATGCTGCTTAGAACATCGCAAACCTGCTGGCGGCGAAGATCCAGCATGCTGATCTGGTCGTCTGCATCCACGATAGGTGCAGCAGTACGGACCACACCGCCGTCCCGCTCCAGCTCCTCCAGAATTTCCCGCGCCCGGTTCACCACTGCGCCCGGCAGACCCGCCAACTTGGCGACTTCCACGCCGTAGCTTTCGTCGGCAGCGCCGGGAACGATCTTGCGCAGGAAGATCATCTGATCGCCCCGCTTTTTCACGGCGATGTTGTAGTTCTTTACATTGGGTAGCTTGCTCTCCATGGTGGAAAGCTCGTGGTAGTGGGTGGCAAAGAGGGTCTTTGCGCCAAGCTTGCGAGGGTTGGCGGCGTATTCCAGTACCGCCCGGGCGATTGCCATGCCGTCGTAAGTAGAAGTGCCTCTGCCGATCTCGTCCAAAATGAGCAAAGAGCGAGCAGTGGCGTATTTTAAGATAGATGCCACCTCGGACATCTCCACCATAAAGGTAGACTGTCCCGAGGCCAAATCGTCGCTGGCACCGATGCGGGTGAAGACCCGGTCCACAAGGCCGATGGTGGCGCTGCGGGCGGGAACGAAAGAACCGATCTGGGCCATCAGCACGATCAGCGCCACTTGACGCATATAGGTGGATTTACCTGCCATATTCGGGCCGGTGATGATGGAAACCTGGTTCTCGCCGCTGCCTAAATGGGTGTCATTGGGTACGAACAGGGCGTCCTTCAGCACCACTTCCACTACGGGGTGGCGGCCATCGGTGATATGGATCTCGTTGTCCAAAGTGATCTCCGGGCGGCAGTAGCCCCGCTGTACGGCGACCGTAGCCAAAGAGCAAAGGCTGTCTGAAGCAGCCACGGCAGCAGCGGTAAGCTGGACTCTGGCTGCCTGCTGGGCAAGATATTCCCGCAGGTCGGTGAAGAGCTGGTATTCCAGCGCGGTAAGCCGATCCTTGGCACCCAGCACCTGATCTTCCAATTCTTTCAGTTCGGGGGTGATGTAGCGCTCGTTGTTGGTCAGGGTCTGCCGGCGGATATAGTGGGCCGGCACTTGATCCACAAAGGATTTGGAAACTTCAATGTAATAGCCGAATACCCGGTTAAAGCTGACCTTTAAGGTGCGGATGCCGGTGGCTTCCTTTTCCCGGGCCTCGATGGATGCCATGATATCCTTGCCGCCATCCATGATGGAGCGCAGCCGGTCAACCTCTGCATCCGCGCCCTTGCGGATGATGCCGCCCTCCCGGATGGTCAGCGGGGGATCATCGCAGATGGTGGATTCGATCCGGTCGGCGCAGTCGGTAAGATCGTCGATGGAATCGTTCAGCTTACACAGCAGGGGGCTGCTGCATTTTAATAGCTGATTTTTCACTTCCGGCAGGGCGCGAAGACCCCGGGCAAGGCCCAGAAGATCTCTTGCGTTTACGGTGCCGGTGACGATTCTCGTCATGACCCGCTCGAAATCGGTGACATCCTTCAGCGCCTCAGTTAGTTCGCCCCGGCAGAGGGTGTTCTCCACCAGTTCTTCCACAGCAACCTGGCGTCTGCCGATCTCCACCGGATCCAAAAGGGGCTTTTCCAGCCAGCTGCGCAGCAGCCGTCCGCCCATGGCGGTGTGGGTCTTGTCCAGCACCCAGAGAAGGCTGCCTTTTTTGTCCTTGGCCCGCATGGTTTCGGTGAGCTCCAGATTTCTCCGGGCGTCCAAGTCCAGCTCCATGAATTTTCCGGTGGTGTAGTATTCCAGAGTCCGGATGTGGGCAAGATCATTTTTCTGCAGGGTCAGCAAGGTGCGCAGCAGCGCGCCGGCGGCGATCACCGCTGCATCCATGCCCGCAAGACCCAGATCTGCCAGACTGCGGCCAAAATGCTGTTCCAA
This sequence comes from Faecousia sp., assembly GCA_045578025.1. Taxonomy (GTDB): domain Bacteria; phylum Bacillota; class Clostridia; order Oscillospirales; family Oscillospiraceae; genus Faecousia. The sequence continues at coordinate 5,049 of JAZNJN010000112.1, forward strand.
GGTGGCGGCGGCAGATTCAAATTCAAACTGCCCCGGCTTTTCCGCGTTGACGCAGCAGCTCAAGCGCCGCAGCAGGCAGTCGTCAAAGGTGTTATTATTTACATCCGCACCACCCCGGGTGACTTCCGAGGGGGCAAAACGACCCAACTCCGATGCCGCAGCAGGAGCATCGGCGCAGAGAGTTACGAAAAACGCACCGGTGGACACATCGCAGAAAGCAAGACCGAACTTACCCTCCATGCCGTAGAGGCAGGCGAAATAATTGTTCCGGCTCTCATCCAGCATGCAGCTTTCCGTTACAGTGCCGGGGGTGACGATTCGGGTGATGTCCCGCTCTACAAGACCCTTGGTGGTGGCAGGGTCGGTCATTTGCTCACAGATGGCCACCTTGTAGCCCTTTTGCACCAGCCGGGCGATATAAGAGTCCACACTGTGATAGGGCACACCGCACATGGGGGTCTGCTCTTCCTTGGGCTTACCCCGGTCGCGGGTGGTCAGGGTCAGATCCAGCTCCTTGGCAGCAGTCCGGGCGTCGTCGTCGAACATTTCATAGAAATCGCCCAAACGGAAAAACAGGATGCAGTCCTGATTGCGCTCCTTGATCTGGAAATACTGACGCCGCATGGGTGTCATTTCTGAATTGGGTGCAGCCATTGGCGTTACCTCTTTCTTTCTTATAATTCGCCGGTAAGGCTCCATGTGGTAGAGCCGGTGATCGTCAAATTTTGATAAGTGCCGATGAGGGCGGGATCTCCCGGGAAGCGTACCAGCCGTCCGCCCTCTGTCCGGGCGGTGAGCTGATCACCATCGGTGCCGTCTACTAAGCAGCGCAGGCGCTTGCCCACATAGTCCTCGTGGATCTGCTCGGAAATGGCGTTCTGGACAGCACAGAGCTTGTCAAACCGCTTATTTTTCTCCTCCTTGGGGGTGGGGTCAATCATGGACGCGGCAGGGGTGCCGGTCCGGGGGGAGAAGATGAAGGTGAACAGAGAATCGTAGCGCACCTGTTCGATGAGGGAGATGGTCTCCTCAAATTCTTCCTCGGTCTCTCCGGGGAAGCCTACGATCACATCGGAAGTCAGCACCAGATCGGGCATGACGGATTTGGCATAATTTACCTTTTCCAGATAGGTCTCCCGGTCGTAGTGGCGGTTCATGGCTTTTAAGACCCGGGAAGAGCCGGACTGGAAGGGGAGATGAAGCTGTTTTGCGATCTTGGGAGATGCCGCCATGGTGTCAAAA
>JAZNJN010000113.1:0-8528 GCA_045578025.1 Faecousia sp.
AGCTGCATGTATAGTGATTTCACCATGATGGCCCACGGCAACAACCGTACCAGCCAGATGCAGCGCTTCCGCCAGCGCTTTATGCACAAGCTGGCCTATTTCCCCGCCAACAACGACGGGATGTTCTCCTGTGTCGGCTGCGGCCGTTGCGTGGACAAATGCCCCAGCCACTTAAATATTGTCAAGGTCATCAAGGCCTTCCAGAAGGAGGGAAAATGATGCACGAATGTAAATGCAATCCCGGTTATATGCGGGATACCCTCATCCCTATGGTGGGCGTCATCACCGACATCCGGGAGGAGACCCCCGATGTCAAGACCTTCCGGGTGGAGTGTCCCGGTGGCGGCAAGCTATTCGAGCATATGCCCGGCCAGTGCGCCATGGTCTGTGTGCCCGGTGTCAGCGAGGCCATGTTCTCCATCACCTCTTCTCCCACCAACAAGGAATACCAGGAATTTTCCATCAAGCGCTGCGGCGATTTGACCGACCGGCTGCACAGCCTGCAGGTAGGTGATGAAGTGTTGGTGAGAGGCCCTTACGGCAACCATTTCCCCGTGGAAACGGAGCTGAAGGGCAAGAACCTGCTGTTCATCGCCGGTGGTATCGGCTTAGCGCCCCTGCGCAGCGTCATCAACTATGTGCTGGACAACCGGGAGAATTACGGCACTGTGGATATCCTCTACGGCTCCCGCTCTGCCGATGACCTTGTCCGGCGTGATGAGTTGGAGAATGTCTGGTCCAAGACAGAGGGCGTCAATGTCTACATGACCATCGACCGCCCCCAAGAGGGCTGGGACGGCCATGTGGGCTTCGTGCCTGCTTATCTTAAGGAAGTGGGTTTTGATACCAACAAGGTAGCGCTGCTTTGCGGACCTCCCATTATGATCAAGTTCTGCCTCCAGGCACTGGAGGAAATGGGCTTCTCCAAGGAGCAGGTCTACACCACCTTGGAGCTGCGCATGAAGTGCGGCGTGGGTAAGTGCGGACGGTGCAACATCGGCACCAAGTATGTCTGCAAAGACGGCCCGGTGTTCCGCTTCGACGAAGTGGATCAGCTTCCCAATGAGTACTAAGAAAGGACAAAAGCCAATGGAAAATATGGTAAATGTCTTCTTTTTCGGCAAGAAATACTCCGTTCCTGCCGATCTGACCATTATGACAGCCATGGAGTATGCCGGTTATACTCTGACCCGAGGCTGCGGCTGCCGTCACGGCTTCTGCGGCGCTTGCGCCACCATCTACCGCATCAAGGGCGACAACACCCTGCGGACCTGCCTCGCCTGTCAGACTCAGGTGCAGGAGGGCATGTATGTGGCATCCATTCCCTTCTTCCCCGGTGATAAGCGCACCTATGATATCGAGGGACTGAAGGCGGACCAGCGGGTGATGATGGAGCTGTATCCCGAGATCTACGCCTGCATCGGCTGCAACGCCTGCACCAAGGCCTGCACCCAGAGTCTGAACGTGATGCAGTACATCGCCTACGCCCAGCGGGGCGAATTTGAAAAGTGCGCGGAAGAATCCTTCGACTGCGTTGGCTGCGGCTGCTGCTCGGTAAGATGTCCTGCGGGCATCACCCATCCCATGGTGGGTCTGCTGGCAAGACGGCTCACCGGCAAGTACATCGCACCCAAATCCGAGCATTTGGAGAAACGGGTGGAGGAGATCAACAGCGGCGCTTATGACGAGCTGATCGAGGCCATCATGCAAAAACCCATTTCCGAGATGCAGGAACTTTACAACCATCGGGATATCGAAAAGTAAGGAGGGGCGACGATGTTTACAGAATCTATGCTGGAATCCATCAAAAAAGTGGAAGCCACCCGGGCTGCCCGGATGCAAACCGAGCCCCGCCGTATGACGGCCGAGGAAAAGAGTGAGCTTTTGAAGGCTTACCATCCCGACTACCGTCCCGAGGGCTTTAAGCAGATCATGGTGGGCCCCAACAAGGGTCAGAAAGCTCCTGTGGAGCTGGCGGATCTGCTCCACAGCAACAGCCGCCTGTTAAATGAAAATATCGACCTTACCAAGATCGACTACGATGTGGACGTTCTGGTCATCGGCGGCGGCGGCGCAGGCGCATCTGCGGCCATCGAGGCCCACGAAGCCGGTGCGAACGTCATGGTGGTCACCAAGCTGCGGATCGGCGATGCCAACACCATGATGGCAGAGGGCGGCATCCAGGCTGCGGATAAGGAGAACGACTCTCCTGTCCAGCACTATCTGGATGCTTTCGGCGGCGGTCACTTTGCTGCCCGTCCGGAGCTGCTGCGCCGTCTGGTGATGGAAGCCCCCGACGCCATTGCATGGCTCAATAAGCTGGGTGTCATGTTCGATAAGGACGAAGAGGGCAACATGGTCACCACCCATGGCGGCGGCACTTCCCGGAAGCGCATGCACGCCTGTAAGGACTATTCCGGCGCGGAGATCATGCGTACCGTCCGGGACGAAGTCCTCAACCGCAAGATCCCCGTGGTGGAGTTTACCTCCGCTGTGGAATTACTGAAAGACGAAAAGGGTCAGGTAGCCGGTGCTGTTCTGCTGAACATGGAAACCGGCGATTATTTGGTGGCCAAGGCGAAGACTGTCATCATCGCCACCGGCGGTGCCGGGCGGCTCCACTACCAGAATTTCCCCACCTCCAATCACTACGGCGCGACCGCTGACGGCTTGATCCTCGGCTACCGCGCCGGCGCACCTCTGCTGTACCAGGATACCATCCAGTACCACCCCACCGGCGTTGCCTACCCCAGCCAGATCTTTGGCGCGCTGGTGACGGAGAAGGTGCGTTCTTTGGGCGCTATGCTGGTCAACAAAGATGGTGAGGCTTATGCCCATCCTCTGGAAACAAGAGATGTTTCCGCATCTGCCATCATTCGGGAATGCGCGGGTGGCAAGGGCGTAGATACGCCTCTGGGCAGTGGCGTATGGCTGGATACCCCGATGATTGAGATCTTAGGCGGTGAAGGCACCATTGAAAAGAGAATTCCTGCAATGCTACGTATGTACCTTAATTACGGCATTGATATGAGAAAAGTCCCGATCCTGGTGTATCCTACTCTGCATTACCAGAACGGCGGTCTGGAGATCGGCGGCGACGGCTTCACCAAGGCCATCCCCAACCTGCTGGTTGCCGGTGAGGCGGTGGGCGGTATTCATGGCCGTAACCGGCTGATGGGCAACTCCCTGCTTGACATCATCGTCTTCGGCAGAAATGCCGGCAAGGCGGCTGCCGCCAAGGCAAAGGAAGTCACCCTGGGCACACCCAATCTGGATCATATCCGGGAATATGCGGCTATGCTGGCAGAAGTCGGCTGTGCAGAGGAGGGTGTTTCCCCGCTGCTGCTGCCGAACTACGCCCGCCACGAGAGGTAAGTGCCATGAGAGAAATTGAAGTCAGCCGCATCACCGAAGTGGTGGAGAGATTGTGCATAGAAGCCAATACCCACCTGCCGGGCGATGTGAAGTGCGCCATCGAATCCTGCCGCGCCTGCGAGGACGGTGTCATCGCTCAGGGAGTGCTGGACAACATCATTGAAAATTACCAAATCGCTGACCGGGAAAATGTGCCCATCTGCCAGGATACCGGCATGGCCTGCGTATTCCTGGAGATCGGACAGGATGTCCATCTTACAGGCGGCAACCTTACCGATGCCGTCAACGAGGGCGTTCGTCGGGGTTATGACAAGGGATATCTGCGGAAGTCCGTGGTAGGCGATCCCGTCCGCCGGGGCAACACCGGCGACAATACCCCTGCCATGCTCTACACCGAGATCGTTCCCGGTGAGCAGGTGAAGATCACTGTGGGTCCCAAGGGCTTCGGCAGTGAGAATATGAGCGCCATCCGGATGTTCAAGCCCTCGGCAGGCCTGCAGGGCATCAAGGATTTCATTCTGGAGACGGTGGAAAATGCCGGCCCGAATCCTTGTCCTCCTATGGTCATCGGCGTGGGCATCGGCGGCACCTTTGACAAGGCCGCGCTGCTGGCGAAAAAGGCCATCATGCGCCCCCTGGACACCCATCATCCCGACCCCTTCTACGCAGAGCTGGAAGAGGAGATGCTGGAGAAAGTCAATGCCTTGGGCATCGGTCCTCAGGGCTTTGGCGGTAAGACTACGGCCATCGGTCTGAATATCGAAACACTGCCCACTCATATCGCGGGCATGCCCTGCGCCATCAATATCAACTGCCATGTGACCCGGCATAAGACGGAGGTGCTGTAAATGGAAAAGCGTATCACTCTGCCTTTGACGGAAGAGCTGGCAAGAACACTGAAGGCTGGCGACCAGGTGCTGCTCACCGGTACGATCTACACCTCCCGGGATGCAGGTCACAAGCGGATGTGCGAGGCCCTGGCCCGGGGCGAAGAGCTGCCTTTTGATCCTAAGGATGCTACCATCTACTATGTAGGCCCCACACCGGCAAAGCCAGGCCAGGTCATTGGCTCTGCCGGCCCTACCACCTCCGGCCGTATGGATGCCTACGCACCCACCATGATGTCGGTGGGCGCAAGGGGCATGATCGGCAAAGGCGCAAGACTGCCGGGAGTGGTGGAAGCCATGAAGAAGCATAGCGGTGTCTATTTTGGTGCCATCGGCGGCGCCGGTGCGCTCCTTGCCAAGTGCATCAAGCGTGCTGAGCTCATCGCCTACGAGGATCTGGGCGCGGAAGCGCTGCGCAAACTCTATGTGGAGGATATGCCCTTGGTGATCATCATCGACTCCGAGGGCAACAATCTGTATGAATCCGGCAGGGCAGAATATCTTGCCAGCCATAAATAAGAAAGGAAGCGCATTATGACTCCTGCAACCATCGCTACCGCCTTTGAGACGGTTATGATCATCTGCTTCGGCCTGAGCTGGCCGCTGTCCGTTTACAAGTCCTGGAAGTCCCGCACCGCAAAGGGCAAGTCCCTGCAGTTCGAGATCTTCATCTGGATCGGCTATATTTTTGGCATTGCAAAGAATTTTATTCTGTTTGCCAACGGCAGCAACAGCTGGATTTTTTTCCTTGGCTGGGCGTTCTATTTCCTGAACTTTATCGAGATCACCATCGATATGATTCTGTACTTCCGTAATGTAAAGCTGGATAAGGAAGCCGACGCCATCAAGTAAATCAAAACAGCCGCCAAACTGGCGGCTGTTTTCCATATTTTGTGTCGATTTCCGAAAAGAAACAGGTGTATTGTTTCCTTCGCGGGTAAAACTAGCCTTGCGGAAAGAAAAATGCTTTCTTCGGAAAGTATTTGTCTTTCCAAGAAAGCAAAGGTATAGGAAAGTGTACCGTAAAGAAGGAGAGAAACGTTATGAGCAACAATAACAACAATCAGCTGAATATTCCCCAGGCACGGGAAGCTATGGACCGCTTCAAGATGCAGGCAGCTCAGGAAGTCGGTGTCAACCTGACCAACGGCTACAACGGTCACCTGACCTCCCGCGAGGCCGGCTCCGTCGGCGGCCAGATGGTCAAGAAGATGATCGAGGCTTACGAGCAGGGCATGCAGTAAACCCCAAAAAAGACAGATGGCAGGATCACTCCTGCCATCTGCCGGGTACATAAGGATTAATAATTGGCTATGTGGACTTCGAAGTAGCTCTGGGGATGGGCGCAGGTGGGGCACAGCTCCGGAGCTTTGGTGCCGACGACCAGGTGACCGCAGTTGCGGCACTCCCAAATCTTGACCTCGCTCTTGGCGAAGACCTGGGCGGTCTCCACATTCTTCAGCAGTGCGCGGTAGCGCTCCTCGTGGTGCTTTTCGATGGCGGCAACCAGACGGAACTTGGCAGCCAGCTCGGGGAAGCCCTCTTCCTCAGCGGTCTTGGCGAAACCGTCGTACATATCGGTCCATTCGTAGTTTTCGCCCTCGGCGGCGTGGAGCAGATTTTCGGCGGTATCGCCCAGCTCGTTCAGCTCCTTGAACCAGAGCTTGGCGTGCTCCTTTTCGTTGTCAGCGGTCTTCAGAAACAGCGCTGCGATCTGTTCGTAGCCCTCTTTCTTAGCCTTGGATGCGAAATAAGTATACTTGTTACGGGCCTGGGATTCGCCGGCGAAAGCCTCCCACAGATTCTTCTCGGTCTGAGTGCCTGCATATTTATTAGCCATGATATTACCTCCATGATATTGGGATAAATTCCCATATTCTGCTGTCATTATAACAACGTGAAAAAATAATTGCAATGTGCGAAATGTAAATTTTCATCACCGGAAATTATACTTTTTGTACAGCACAATCTCTTGCAAAATGTAGGAATCCATGTTATGCTATAAAAAGATGGAAAACTTACCATAAAATCAATACTTTAGGAGGCAAAGGAATGACTCTCAGCGAAAAGAAGCAGCTGCAGCTTACCGCCTGCAAGGTTCGTATGGGCATCATCGAATCTACATATGCTGCCAAGTGCGGACATCCCGGCGGCAGCCTGTCTGCAACCGAAATGTTCACCTATCTGTATTTTAAGGAAATGAACATCGATCCCAAGAACCCCAAGTGGGAAGGTCGGGACCGTTTTGTTCTGTCCAAGGGCCACACCGCTCCCGGCCTGTACTCTACTCTGGCTGAGCGTGGCTTCTTCCCCGTGGAAGACCTGAAGACCCTGCGTCATATCGACAGCTATCTCCAGGGCCATCCCAACATGAACATGGTCCCCGGCGTGGATATGTCCACCGGCTCCCTGGGTCAGGGCGTCAGCGTGGCTGCCGGTATGGCTCTGGCTGCCAAGCATCAGGGCAAGACCAACCGGGTCTACACCCTGCTGGGTGACGGTGAGATCCAGGAAGGCCAGTGCTGGGAGGCATTCATGTTTGCCGCCCACTATAATCTGGACAACTTTGTTGCTATCATTGACAACAACGGCCTGCAGATCGACGGCAACATTGCCGACGTCATGAGTCCCTATCCCATCGTGGAGAAGCTTCAGTCCTTCGGCTTCCATGTGGAGGCCATCGACGGCCATGACTTCGACGCCATCGAGAAGGCTCTGAACACCGCTAAGGAAACCAAGGGCAAGCCCACAGCCATCGTCATGAAGACTGTCAAGGGCAAGAATGTTTCCTTCATGGAAAACAATGCCGGCTGGCACGGCAAGGCACCTAACGATGCCGAGTACGAGCAGGCAATGAACGAGCTGAAGGCTCAGTATGCAGAACTGGAGGCGAAATAATATGGCAGATGTAGTAAAGACCGCTACCCGTGACGCCTACGGCAAGGCTCTGGCTGAACTGGGTCAGGAAAAGGATAATCTGGTGGTTTTCGATGCCGACTTGGCAGGCGCCACCAAGACCTCTGTGTTCCAGAAGGCGTTCCCCGAGCGCCATTTTGACTGCGGCATCGCCGAGGGCAACATGATCTGTGCCGCCGCCGGTGCTTCCACCATGGGACTGGTTCCCTTCGCAAGCTCCTTCGCCATGTTTGCTGCCGGCCGTGCTTTCGAGCAGGTCCGCAACTCCATCGGCTACCCCCACCTGAATGTGAAGATCGGCGCTACCCACGGCGGCATCTCCGTCGGTGAGGACGGCGCAAGCCATCAGTGCTGCGAGGACTTCGCCCTGATGCGTTCCATCCCCGGCATGACTGTCATCTGCCCCGCCGACGGCGAAGAGGCAAGAATGGCTGTCCGCGCTGCTTATGAGTTTGATGGCCCTGTCTACCTGCGTTTTGGCCGTCTGGCTGTGCCGGAATTCCATGAGAAGAACTTTAACTTCCAGATCGGCAAGGGTGAAGTCCTGCGGGACGGCGCTGATGTTGCCATCATCGCCAACGGTCTGATGGTGTACGAAGCCATCCAGGCAGGCGAGGCGCTTGCTGCCAAGGGTATCAATGCCATGGTCATCAACATGGCCACCATCAAGCCCCTGGACGAGGAGCTGGTTCTCTCTGCTGCCAAGAAGTGCGGCAAGGTCATCACCTGCGAGGAGCACTCCGTCATCGGCGGTCTGGGCGAGGCTGTTTCCAGCCTGCTGTCTGAGAAGCTGCCCACCATCGTACGCCGCATCGGTGTCAACGATGAGTTCGGTCACTCCGGTCCTGCCAAGGATCTGCTGAAGGCCTTCGGTCTGAGCGCAGAGCACATCGTGGAAGTGGCAGAGGATCTGTGCAAGTAAATTCCATAAAAAGAGGGCGTGTCCATTCGGACACGCCCTTTTGCTGTGATAAGAGAGATAAATGATCGTTTATGTGAGCAACGGAGCGCGCAGCGCGAGCCTATCGTATTTGTTGGGCTGCCCCCCGGCAGCCCGGAAATTTAGATTCGCTGCGCGACGCACCGCCCTTGTGCAAAGGCTTAGTGACCGTTGCCGCAAAGCGGCTTACGGGCACTTAGTACAGAGGAGAGGTGGATCCGCCGTAAGGCGGAGATGGGGGATTGTCAATCCCCCAGCCAGCTCCGCTGACAGTTTTGTGAATGTGCGCTTGCCACTGGCAAGCGATGGATTTGAATCCGCTGCGCGGAGCACCACCCCCTTTACACAAGGGGGCCTTAGAAAGCTAAACGATCATTTACCGCCCACGGGAGGCCGTGGGCGGTAAGCTT
>JAZNJN010000114.1:0-3652 GCA_045578025.1 Faecousia sp.
AGGGATGTGACCGGGGAGTTTGCCGCGTTGGGCGGCAATGTCAATGCCTTTACCAGCTACGACATGACCGCCTACTACGTTTCCTGCACGGAAAATTTTGAAGAAAATCTTCGGCTTTTGCTGGAATTTGTGTCCACGCCCCATTTTGAAGAGGAAAGCGTTAAGCGGGAGCAGGGGATCATCGATCAGGAGATCGGTATGAATCTGGATGCCCCGGATTCCCGGGTCTTTGAAGATCTGATGGGCGCCATGTACGCCACCCATCCCATCCGTGTGCCGATTCTGGGAAATTCCCAGACCATCCGGGAGATCACGGCCCAAGCATTGCACACCTGCCACCGGGCATTTTACACCCCCGCCAACATGATTTTGTGCGTGGTGGGCGACGTAGACCCAGAGCAAATCAGCGCCATTGCCGAGGAGATATTGGGGACAGACAAAAAAGATGCTGCAGTCAAACTCCGCCCCTGGCAGGAGGATATGACCGTGGGAGCGGATGCCGCCCGGAAGATGGAGGTGTCCATGCCCACCTTCCAGATGGCGTTCAAATGCGAGCCCATCGGAAACGGAGCGCAGGCCATCCGGCAGGAGGTCATCGGCGATCTGGCGGCAGAGGTGCTGTTCGGAGAATCTTCTGTGCTGTATCTGCGGCTGTATGAGCAGGGGGTCATCGACTCCTCCTTCGGCGGCGGCTTTGAAACGGTGGATGGCTGTGCCATGCTCACCTGCGGCGGTGACAGCGACGAGCCGGAAACCGTCCGGACTGCCATTTTAGAACAGGCGGCGCAGTTGGCGAAAACGGGAATCCCGGAAACGGATTTCCTGCGGATGAAGCGCAGCGCTTTGGGCCGGCGGATTCGGGATCTGGACAGCTTTGACTCCACCTGCTTCCGGATCTGCGCCTACCATTTTTCGGATTTTGATTATTTCTGCTTCCCGGAGGTCTATAACCATGTGAAGGCAGAGGAAGTTTTGAATTTTGTGGACAGTATTGTGAAGAAAGAACGCTGTGCGCTGTCCGTCATATCTCCCATAGAGGAATAACAGGAGGGAAACAACATGAATTGGATCGCAGGAAAATCGCCCATCTCTTTTCCGGGTCTCGGCTTTACCATTGACCCGGCGGAGGGCCTTTCTATCGGACCGCTGACCATTAATTTTTACGGCATGATCATTGCGCTGGGCCTGATGCTGGCGGTGATCTACGGCTGGAAGCGGGCGAAAGAATTTGGTATTAAGAATGATGACATCACCGACGGTGTGCTGTGGGTCGTACCCTTTGCCATTATTTGTGCCAGAGCCTACTACTGCATTTTCGAGTGGAAGGCCCAGTATGCCGATGACCCCATCAGCGTATTTTACATCTGGAAGGGCGGTCTTGCCATTTACGGCGGCGTCATTGGCGCGGCAGTGGGTGTGGCGGTGTACGCAAAATGCAAGAAAATCAAGCTGCCGGCGCTGCTGGATCTGGTGGCGCTGGGATTCCTCATCGGTCAGAGCGTCGGCCGCTGGGGCAATTTCTTCAACCGGGAAGCCTTCGGCGCGCAAACGGATTGGTTCTTGCGGATGGGTTTGAATCTGACAGCAGACCGGAAGTATTCTGCTGAAATGCTCTATTACCATCCCACCTTCCTGTATGAGTCTTTGTGGAATGCGGCAGGTTTTGTGCTGCTCCACTTCCTGTCCAAAAAGCGCAAGTATGACGGCCAGATCGCATTGGGTTATGTGGCGTGGTACGGACTTGGCCGGGCGTTGATCGAAGGACTGCGCACCGATAGCTTGTACTTAGGACCCTTCCGGGTGAGCCAGCTTTTGGCGGCAGCGAGCTGCTTTGCCGCGGTGGTGGCGCTGATCGTGATGATGTTCAAGCAGCATGCCCCGGAAAAGCTATTTGTCAACCAGATGGCAGCGGCGGAAGAAACTCCCGCGGAAGAGCCAGCGGAGGAGACCCCCGCAGAAGAGATCGTTGAGGAGACTCCTGCTGAGGAAGCACCTGCGGAGGAAGAAACTCCTGCTGAAGAATCTGCCCAAGAGGAGACCCCTGCAGAAGAACCTGCGGAAAAAGAAACAGAAGAATAAAAATCACCCCGGGGTATACGCCCCGGGGTACTTATTTGAAAAACTTCACATATTGCATTGTCGCATTGGGTATGGTACACTAAAACGGTAAAATGACGAAAACAGGATGGTTTTTATTATGAAGATCAACACCGTAGAAAAGTCCTATGACGAGGTCATGGCGTTGCCCCGGCTGAAGCATTTTAATCCCATGAAACCCAGCCGTTTCTTAGGAACTGTGGTGCGGCTGATTTCTCTTCCTACCATGTGGAAGACCAAGTTCTCCTACACCTCAGAGCGAATGGAGCTGGTAGGCAAGCAGCCCTGCCTGATTCTTATGAATCACTCTAGCTTTACGGATATGAAGCTGGCCTACGCCATTTTTTACCCCCGGCGGTTTGGCATCGTCACCACCACAGACGGCTTTGTGGGTATTCTCGGACCGCTGATGCGTTGGCTGGGCTGCATCCCTACCCAGAAATTTGTCAGCGATCTTTCCCTGATCCGGGATATGGAGTATGTGCTGAAGAAGAAAAAGTCCAGTGTCCTCATGTACCCGGAGGCCAGCTACACCTTTGATGGCACGGCGACACCCCTGCCCCGGAAAATGGGCGTGCTGCTGAAAAAGCTGGGCGTTCCCGTGGTGACGGTGATCACCCAGGGCGCATTTGCCCGGGATCCCCTTTACAACAATCTCCAGTTGCGCAAGGTCAAGGTCAGCGCCCATGTGAAGTGTTTGATGACTGCCGAGGAGATCAAAGAAAAGTCCGTCAAGGAACTGGACGAGATGTTGGACGAGGCATTCTCCTTTGACAATTTCGCATGGCAGCGGGATAACGGCGTGGTCATCGATGCGCCCTTCCGGGCAGACGGATTGGAGCGCATTCTCTATAAGTGCCCCCATTGCGGCACGGAAGGCAAGATGGAAGGCAAAGGTACGGATATTACCTGCCACGGCTGCGGCAAGGCCTGGCATATGGACGAGCTGGGTCAGCTGAAGGCGCAGGAGGGAGAAACGGAGTACTCCCATATTCCCGACTGGTACGCATGGCAGCGAACCGAAGTGCGCAAGGAGTTGGAAGCCGGTACTTACAGCCTGGATACCGATGTGAAGATCGGCATGATGGTGGACTACAAGGCCATCTACATGGTGGGCGAGGGTCACCTGCGCCACGATGAAAATGGCTTCGTGCTTACCGGCTGCGACGGCAAGCTCCAGTATGAGCAGGGCGCTCTTGCTTGCTATGGTCTGTACGCGGATTATAACTGGTACGAGATCGGCGATGTGATCTGCATCGGCAATAAGGATGCACTTTATTACTGCTTCCCTAAGGATGAGACCTCCGTTGCCAAGACCCGTTTCGCGGTGGAGGAGCTTTACAAGCTGAAAAAGGTACGCAAAGTGAAGGCTGCAACTGTGCAGTAAATGATTGCTTATGTGAGCAACGGAGCGCGCAGCGCGAGCCTCCCTTGTGCAAAGGGAGGTGGCTCCGCCGCAAGGCGGAGACGGAGGGATTGTCAATCCCCCAGTCACGCTGTCCGCGTGACAGCCCCCTTTACACAAGGGGGCCTTAGAAAGCTAAACGATCATTTA
>JAZNJN010000115.1:0-25315 GCA_045578025.1 Faecousia sp.
CCGCCCGCAGAAAGCTGCTGGATAAGCTGACCGTCGAGGAAATGCCCTGCTCCACCCGCCGTTATCCCTTCGTTGGCTTTATGCCGGAGCGGGAGCTGGGTAAGGATGTGCTTACTGTCAACGATGTTTCCGTCACCGTGGACGGCGCCAAGCTGCTGGACAAGGTTTACTTCTCCGTAAACCGCACCGACAAGATCGCCTTCGTGGGTGAAAATGAGCTGGCCCAGACCGCCCTGTTCAAGGTGCTTATGGGCGAGCTGGAGCCCGACGAAGGCAGTGTCAAGTGGGGTATTTCCACTGTACGGAGCTATCTGCCCAAGGACAACACCGAGTATTTCGAGGGTAACAAGATGGAACTGGTGGACTGGCTGCGTCAGTATTCCGCCAAGAAGGACGATGTGTACCTCCGGGGTTTCCTGGGCCGGATGCTTTTCTCCAACGAAGACGTTTTCAAGAGTGTGGATGTCCTCTCCGGTGGCGAAAAGGTGCGCTGCATGCTGTCTAAAATGATGCTCTCCGGCGCCAACGTGGTGCTGCTGGACCAGCCCACCAACCATCTGGATATGGAATCCATCCAGGCTGTGAACAAGGGTCTGGAAGCCTTCCAGGGCGTTGTGCTGCTGGCATCTCACGACCACGAAATGCTGACCTCCACCTGTAACCGGGTCATCGCGTTCCAGCCCGACGGCACCATTGTGGACCGTTACGGCACTTACGATGACTATCTGGAGTGGCTGGCACAGCAGAAAGGAAACCAGTAATGGAAAAGATTCTTGACATTATCACTTCCAAAATGGAGCAGGCATTCCAGGATGCCGGCTACGATGCCTCTTTCGGCAGAGTTACCGTCTCCAACCGTCCCGACCTGTGCGAATATCAGTGCAACGGCGCTCTGTCTGCCGCAAAGCAGTATAAGTGCGCCCCCATTCAGATCGCCAATGCCGTGGTCGCCAAGCTGGATGCGGCGGACTACAGCCTCGTGGAAGCAGTCATGCCCGGCTTTATCAACTTGAAGCTCAGCGGCGCATTCCTGCAGAAGTATCTGGAGCAGATGCGCACCGCCGAGGACTTTGGTGTGGTAAAGATTGGTGCCGGCAAGACCATCGTCGTTGATTACGGTGGACCTAACGTAGCAAAGCCCCTGCACATCGGCCATCTGCGCAGCGCCATCATTGGCGAGAGCATCAAGCGCCTGTACAAGTTCTTTGGATATAACACCATCGGCGACATTCACTTGGGCGACTGGGGTCTGCAAATGGGTCTGATCATCACCGAGCTGCAGGAGCGCAAGCCCGACCTGTGCTACTTCGATCCCGACTACACCGGTGCGTATCCCGAGGAAGCCCCCTTCACCCTGGCAGAGCTGGAAGAGATCTATCCTGCCGCTTCCGCCAAGAAGAAGGAAGATGAAGGCTTTGCTGAAAGGGCCCACACCGCTACTTTCGAACTTCAGTCCGGCCGCCGCGGTTACCGCGCCATTTGGCAGCATATCATGAAGATGTCTGTTGCCGACATGACCCGTATCTACGACAATCTGGATGTCCACTTTGAAGCATGGCTGGGCGAAAGCGATGCCGATCCCTTCATTCCCGCTATGGTCGAGGATTTCAAGGCAAGAGGGATTGCAGTTCAGAGCGAAGGCGCATGGGTCATTCCCGTAGCCGAGGAAGGCGATAAGAAGGAAGTGCCTCCCTGCATTTTGGTCAAGTCCGACGGCAGCGCTATCTATGCCACCACGGACCTTGCTACCATGGTCCAGCGTATGCAGGACTTCAAGCCCGACGAGATGTTCTACATCACCGACGGTCGTCAGTCCCTGCACTTCGAGCAGGTCTTCCGCGCTGCCAAGAAAGGCGGCATCCTCCCCGCTGACTTCCCCCTGACCCACCTGGGCTTTGGCACCATGAACGGCAAGGACGGCAAGCCCTTCAAGACCCGTGACGGTGGCGTTATGCGTTTGGAACAGCTGATCAGTGATATGACTGAGTTCGTCCGTGCCAAGGTGGTGGAAAACAAGATTGTTGCCGATGAGGAAGTGGAGGCTACCACCGCAAAGATCGCTCTGGCAGCGCTGAAGTACGGCGACCTGAGCAACCAGCCCACCAAGAACTACGTCTTCGACATGGACAAGTTCGCCGCTTTTGAAGGAAATACCGGCCCGTATATTCTGTACACCATCGTGCGGATCAAGTCTATCCTTGCCAAGTACGGTGCTTGGAAGGGGCTGCCTATTCAGTTGCCTGCAAATGACTATGCCAAGGAGCTGATGCTTTCCATCACCCGGTTCGCTCCCACCATGGAAGCCGCCCTTTCCTCCTCTGCGCCCAATCTGATCTGTGCCTATATCTACGAACTTGCCGGCTGTGTCAACAAGTTCTACCATGAGACCCGGATCCTGGGTGAGGAAGACAAGGAAAAGCAAGCAGGCTATATCGCGCTGATCGGCCTTGCAAAGGACATTCTGGAACAGTGCATCTCCATCCTCGGCTTCTCCGCTCCCGAAAAAATGTAAGATAATCATAAATCCCCGATCCGGTTAACCGGATCGGGGATTCTTATTTGTGCAGGAGCGGCGCGGCGATATTACACCCGGACCTTGATAACGACCTTCTTGACCGCCTTGGCACCATCCACAGCCCAACAGGGACGATGGGCATCTCCGGGGAAGAAAATCGCAAAATTATCACCATTGGTAGGCAGTGCCACACAAGGGGCTTCCTCTGCAGACACACTGCAGTCACCCTTCTCGTCGTATGCAGTCCACCCCTTCACATCCTCCAGCGGGCAGGCAGCGATCTGCTCACCATCTGTCAGTGCGTGCTGAATGTCAATGTAGCGGCGATGGCATTCCCACTTAGTCTCCTCCCAAGGCTTGACGGTAGGCTCCATCACATTATAGTACACATCGTCATTTACAGGATAACTGCCCGGCTCCAATGCAGCAAAGTCCGTACTCTTCAAAACATCCAATGCCTTGTCCAGTTGAGGGCTGATTCCCTTGTATTGCTCAAGGTTTTTGATTACATCATAAATCATGCTGTTACCTCCAAAGTGTGAATATTCTCTCGTGAGGAAATATATCAATCTATTTCCAACATTTAGTATAACAAACCTCAGCTCGTCTTACAAGCTAAATTCATCTATTTTTATCAAATTATTACAGCCATTAGTTACAATCCGGGTTCTGCCGGAACAAAATACGGAAAGCCGCCGGCAAATAGCCGGCGGCTTTTTGATTCATTACAGAACGATACCGGTGGGCTCGCCTTCCAGTGTCCACATTTCCACGCCGTGGAAATTGACCTGATCACAAACTGCCTGCCAACGCTCCTGCATACCCTCACTGTAAAGGACGGGATGGAATCCTGCCTTCAGATAAGCCACGACGGCAGGAGTCCGCCAGTCATCGGTGCGCAGGCCCAGCAGACGGCCCTCACCGGGCATCTGCTCCTTCATCATTGCCATGATGCAGTTCATCATCACCTTGCCCAAGCCGTATCCACGGGCCTCTTCCTTTGCGGCAACCATGTGGGCATTGGCAACGCCGTTATCCAGAATATAGGCGGCATAGGTCGCTACCGGCTTGCCCTCAGCGGTGCAGATAAAATGCACATCCCGCTCGGGCACCAGTGTTTTCTGAGCCAGCATGGTCTGATCCCAAGCATCCAGCCCGGCATCCTTGCCCAGAAGACCGCACTTGCAAATCTCCAGCCACACTTCCTTATCCTCGGGACGGTAATTGCGGGAGAAGAATCCCTCGGGCATCTTAACTTCCGGAATGTTGTCCAGTGTCCGGATCATTCTTAACTGTTCTGCCATAACATTTCCTCCAATACCTAAAAACAACCATTGCCATCCCCGCGCGTATGTTTGGAGCAGCAATGGTTGTTTTTTATGAATTTACTTCTCGTCGTAGAGATGGCAGGCGACGCTGTAGCCGCTCTCGCTCATCTTCTTCAGTTCAGGCTTGACCTGCTTGCAGATTTCCATGCACTTGGAGCATCTGGGATGGAAGGGGCAACCGCTGGGAGGATTCATGGGGGAAGGCACGTCGCCTTCCAGAATGACCCGGTCCTTCTTGGCGTTATACACAGGCACGGGAACTGCACTCAGCAGTGCCTTCGTGTAGGGATGCAGCCGCTTCTCATACAGCTCGTTTGCGTCACCCATCTCCACCACATTGCCCAGATACATAACCGCAATACGGTCAGACATATACTGCACAACGCTCAGATCGTGAGCGATGAAGATAAATGCAACACCCAGCTCCTTCTGCAGCTTACGCATCAGGTTCAGCAGCTGTGCCTGAATGGACACGTCCAGCGCGGAAACAGGCTCATCAAGAACGATCAGCTTAGGATTCAGCACCAGGGACTTCGCCACACAGATTCTCTGGCGCTGTCCGCCGGAGAACTCATGGGGATACCGGTACATATACTCAGGCTGCAGGTTCACACGCTTCAGCGCCTGGGCAATCAGCTCCTTGCGCTCTTCCTTGCTGCCACCGATGCCATGGACGCGCATAGGCTCGTCAAAGGCCTCCAGAATGGTGTGCATGGGGTTCAGGGATGCGTAGGGATCCTGGAACACGATCTGCACCTTCTGGCGCATAGCGTGGCTCTCTTTGCGGCTCAGATCCAGCAGATCCTTCATCTCGCCGTTATCGTTATAGAACATTTTGCCCTCGGCAGGCTTCAGGAGACGGACAACACACTTACCCAGCGTAGTCTTGCCGCAGCCGGACTCACCAACGACACCGAAGGTCTCGCCTTCTCTTACATCAAAGGAAACATTATTGACTGCCTTAACACTGGGCTTCTGCTTCTGGAACAGACGCTTGGGGCTTCTGTATTCCATGGTCAGGTTTTCTACAACCAGCAACTTTTCCTGATTATTTGCCATTGCCTTCACCCTCCTCAAACAGCAGACAGCGCACAGTATGTCCTTCCTCGATCACTGTATCCACGGGGAAGCGCTTGGAGCATGCCTCGGTGGCAAACTCACAGCGGTCTGCAAACTCACAGCCGGTGAACACGGTGGACGCATCGGGGGTGCTGCCCTCGATGGTATCCAGCTCACGATTCTTGTCCATGCCCAGAACCGGCACGCTGCGCATCAGCGCCTTGGTATAGGGATGGCTGGGCTTGGTGAACACCTGCTCCAGTGTGCCGTATTCTACAACACGACCCATGTACATAACTGCCACATCGTCTGCGATCTCCGCAACGATACCCATGTTATGGGTAATCAGAATCACGGAAGTGCCGAACTCCTTCTGCATCTTCTGGATTAGATCCAGGATCTGCGCCTGAATGGTCACGTCCAGAGCCGTGGTGGGCTCGTCTGCGATCAAGATAGCAGGGTTACAGATCATAGCAATTGCGATCATAACGCGCTGCTTCATGCCGCCGGAGAACTCATGGGGATACTGATCGTAGCGGATCTCCGGCTCGGGAATGCCCAGATCGGCCAGCAGCTTGATGATCCGTGCCTTGCCCTCAGCCTTGCTAACCTTCTCATGGGCAACCAGCATTTCCATGATCTGATCACCGATGGTATACACCGGGTTCAGGGTAGACATGGGATCCTGGAAGATCATGGAGATGTCCTTACCGCGGACAGAGCGCATCTTCTTGCCGTTCTTCTTGTAAGTACTCAGAGGCAGGCATTCACCGGACTCGGGATAATACTCCACACTACCGCCGGCAATGCGGCCATTGCTGGGCAGCAACTGCAAGACGGAGTGAGCAGTCACGCTCTTGCCACAGCCAGACTCACCGACCACGCACAGGGTCTTACCTCTTTCCAGATTGAAGGACACGCCATTCACCGCATGAACGATCCGCTTGCCAACTTTAAATTCTGTCTTCAGGTCCTTGACCTGCAAAATGAAATCTTTCTCAGCCATAACGAAGCCTCCTTATCTGGAAGTGGGGTCCAGCGCATCACGCAGGCCGTTTCCAACGAAAGCGGAGCACAGGCTGAACAGGGAGATGGCAATACCGGGAGCCAACCACAGCATGGGATACTGCTGCACGATGGTCAGGTTCTTTGCCGCATTAATGATATTGCCCCAGGTAGGAACATCCGGCGGCAGGCCCAAGCCCAGATAAGCCAGCGCAGCCTCCTGAAGAATATAGCCGGAAATAGCACCTACTACATTGATAATAACCGGGCCCAGCGTGTTGGGCAGCATATGGTGGAACATGATAGATCTGCTGCCGATGCCGTTGGCGCGGCAGCTCTCAATATAAGGCTCCTGCTTCAGCGCCAGAATCCGGGCACGGACGATACGCATAGTGCCGCCCCAACCGGTAGTTGCCCAAATGATGATCAGAAGCGGAACACTAGCGCCGCCAAAGACACCAACAAACAGCATGATAGTCAAAATCTGCGGGAAGAAACTAAGATATTCCTGAATGGTGATCAGAATCTTATCGACAATGCCGCCAAAGAAACCCGCCACACAGCCCAGAATGGCACCCACACTGATAGTACAGAGCGAACCGATCAGACCGATCGCCATGGACCACCGGCCGCCGTACAGAATACGGGCAAACACATCACGTCCCATAGTATCTGTTCCCAGAGGATGTTCACTGCTTACAGGCAAATTTTTATCTGCCAAAACAATCTTAGCGGGGTCATAGGGAGTCAGCAAAGGTGCGCAAATACACATTAGGATCATGATGACCATGCCAAAAAAGCAGATAACAGCCATCTTATCCCGCATGAAGCTCTGAATTCTTCTCTTGGAGAGAGAGGACTTAACAGGCTTTTGTTTTGTTGTCGTAGCCATAAAATAACCTCCTTACTCCAAGCGAACACGGGGATCCAGCAAGCCTGTACACAGATCCGCCAGAGTACTTGCAATCATGGACAGAACACCGGAAAGCATCAAAATAAACATTGCCACCGGAATATCGCCATACTTAATTGCCTTCAGCTGAATTTCACCAACACCAGCATAGCTGAAGGTCTGCTCAATGACCACGAAACCGCCGATCAGCATGGGAATACGCATGCACATCAAAATCATGGTGGGAATCAGTGCATTCCTGAAGGCATGTTTGAGGTACACGACTACCTCACTAATTCCCTTACTTCTGGCAGTCTTGACATAGTCCTTGTCCATGACCTCGATCATGTTGGTTCTGACAGAACGGACAAGGGTGGCAGAATAGTGCAACGCCATACAAGCAATGGGCAGCACCATATAAGGAATACGGCTGCCGCCTTCCGGGTCAATACGGCCACCGGTGGGGAACCACTTCAGTTCTACAGCGAAGACCACCATCAAGCACAATGCCGCGAAAAATTCCGGAATGGAAATACCTGCCAAGGCACTTCCGTCCAGAATATAGTCTACAGGGGTCCTCTTCATAACCGCAGCACAGAAGCCAAATACCAAGCCAATCACTGTTGCCACAATCAATCCGTATATGCACAGTTCCATTGTATATGGCATACGATTGCTCAGCGTTTCGGCGATGCTCTGCTTGGTAACGGTGGAATAGCCCAAATCGCCCTTTAATAAACCGGTGATCCAATTGACATAGCGAATATGTACAGGGTCATTTAAGCCAAGGGATTCACGCATGCGATCCAACTCGGCCTCTGACATCTCTTTATACTGCTCATAAGGAATGGATCTTGCCAAGGGGTCACCAGGCAGCAGATCAAGACCCACAAAAAGAATAATGGAAATGATCAGCATTTTCGGGATCAGTGCTGCCAACCTTTTAAGGGTGTATTTTAACACAGAAACAACTCCTCTCACATAAGAATATGCAAATTAAATAATCAAAAGCCATGTACCTGTTCGGTGAATTATTTACCGCCCAAATACCTCCGTAAGAAAATGTTCGCGCCTTCGCCACAGGAGACGCGGTTTGTTTTAATCGTTTCGTCTCCTTTGACGGAGGCACGAAAACCGGCTCTCGACTTGAAAGGTGGGCTGCAGCAGTTGCCGCTGCAGCCCGATCTTTCAATTCATTTATAGTCGTTCAACTAATCTAAATTAGTTCAGAACTCTCCAGTTCTCCCACTCCATGTAGGTCGTGCTTTCCATTTCGAAAACACTCTCCGGGATAGAGATGTTCTGGGTGTTGTAAATAATACAGTTGTTCAGCGTGAAGCACGGCAGCTGATAGCAATCTTCAAAGTCCATCTCCATCAGCTGATGGGCATACTTAATGCGCTGCTCACCGGTAGTACTCTCATACTTCTCGTAGAGATCGTCATAGCCACGCTCTCTGCGCTCATCTGCAGCACCGATGGTGGAGTCCTGATAGGAAGTGAGGTACAGATACTGAACTGCAGGATAGTCAGCAGCAGCATTACCGCCAACATACAGCAGGTCAAAGTTGCGTTCAGTATAAGTAGGATCGGTGGCGGGGGTCTCTGCACAGTAGACGGTGCACTTCACGCCAGCCTGATCAAAGCACTGCTTGACAAACTGCATCAGATCGTGGGTAGTCTGGTCATTCTGGTAGTAGCAGATGTTGATCTCATCCTCAAAGTCCCAACCCTTGCGGTTCAGAATTTCCAGAGCCTTGTCGATATTCTGAGACTCACGCTGCAAATGATGGGGATAGTTGGGGTCAGAAGGAGAGAACAGAACGTCGATGCCTTCTGCCATACCCTCATAGACGGATGCCATCGCGTCGTTATCAATGATCAGGTCAAACGCCAGGCGGACTTCCTTGTCGCGAAGCAGAGCCTTCTCCATGCCGTCCCCACGCTCATCCAGCTGGAAGCGGAACCAACGGTAGTAGTAGCCGGCAGTCTGGACCATCTTAAAATTAGAATTCTGCACAATAATATTGTTAGCAACAGTCTTATCGGTTACCAGCTGACGGGTGCCGAAGTCGATCTCGCCGTTGATCGCAGCAGCCAGACCCGCATCGGTAGTACCGTAGTACTTAAAGACAACATTCTTGATACCGGGCTGCTCACCAAAGTAATCTTCAAATCTGGTAAGCTTGAAATAGTCGGGGAAGACAGCCTCAGTAATCTTGTAGGGGCCGCAGCCAATGGGGAACTTCCAGTAGTCATAAGAATTAAAGACAGCAAAATCCACGTTCTCGGGGAAGCAATGCTTGGGGAAGATCATCAGGTTACCTACGTCATTCAGCAGAGTAGCCTTAGCGCTCGTGTAGGTCAGAGTGATGGTATTACCTTCCACCTGCAGGCCGTCCAGGGTGTCGGTATCGCCGTTCGTAAAGGCCTGCGCACCGGCAAGGCTGTCATAGTTATTCTTCTGGCCGGAGTAGGGGTTAGCCAGAGCTGCATGGATAGAGAAGACAACATCGTCAACAGTCAAAGGCTGACCGTCATGCCACTTAATGCCCTGTCTGACATTAATTGTGACAATTTTCAGGTCTTCAGACAGCTCCATACTTTCAGCAACACGCCAGTAACGCTCACCGGTCTTGGTATTCAAGGCAGAAAGGGGCTCGAATACCATGTAAGGATACAGGGAGTTGACACCGCAGTGGGGGTTTTCAAAGGTGGTCTCAACACCACCGCCCTGGAACCACTGCATATACATGGGGGTCTCAGAAGCAGGGGTACCGGCGTTGGGGTCCTTCTGCACATTCTGGTTGGGATTGGTGCTGCCGGTGTCTGCGGGAGCGCAGCCAACGAACACACAAATGACCATCATCAAAACCAGAAGCAGGGATAATGCTCTTTTCATTGTGTTTCCTCCTAAAATGATATTAACCGACACTAGTCAGGTTCATTTATATTTTATATGATAGCTGTGAGTTTGTCAATTACACCCATGGTAAATCGAAACGTTTTAGGCAATTCTTACATTTTTTCGCGATTTGATTTGTACATATTGCCTTTCTATATTGCAGATTATACATATATCGTCCACATCTGTACTGGATAAATATCAAGTCATGACCATAAGTATCGAAAAACGGACACAGTGCACCGTTTTCCGGTGCACTGTGCAAAGAATATGAATTAAATCTTAGCTCAAAACTCTCCAGTTCTCCCACTCCATATGGGTGGTGCCATCCAGCTGGAAGACCGTTTCAGGGACGTAGATTTTGGCGCTGTTATAAACAACACAACTGTTCAGCGCAAAGCAAGGAATCTCAAAGTTATCCTCAAAGTTCAGCTTCATTAACTGCTGAGCATATCCAATTCTTTCCTCACCCATGCTTGCATTATAGCTACTGTAGACCGTATCATAGCCCCGGCTCTTTCTCTTATCATCTTCGCCGAGGGTAGTCTTGATGAGAGTGGTCAGATATAGATAGCGGGCAGCGGGGTCGCTGGCAGAAGCCTCACCGGTAACAAACAGTAAGTCATAATTATTTTGGGAGTAAACTTCATCCGTGCTAGGGTTGATTGCACAGTGAACCGTGCATATCAGGCCCGCATCCTCAAAGTTCTGCTGAACCTGCTGCATGAGATCATGAGTGGCCTGCTCATTATCTGTGTAGCAGATCACAAATTCATCCTCGTAGTTCCAGCCCTTGCGGTTCAGAATCTCCAGAGCCTTTTCGATGTTCTGGGACTCACGGGTCAGATCGGCAGGATAGCTGGGGGATGCAGGAGTATGCAGAACATAGGTGCTCTGAGCCAACTCACCGTAGACAGCAGCCAAAGCATCATTGTCAATGATCAGGTCAATCGCCAGGCGAACTTCTGCATCCTTCAGAATATCCTTCTCTGTTCCATCCCCATGCTCGTCGAGCACAAAGCGGAAGGAGCGGTAGTTGTAGGAGGCAGTAATAACCGGCTTTACAGAAGCATTCTCTTCGGTAATGCGCTTAACTGCAGCACTGTCAACAACCAGATGATTGGTGCCAAAATCCAGCTCGTTACCGACCACAGCAGCTACGCCCGCATCGGTGGAATCGTAGTGTTTGAATACCACATTCTTAATGCCGGGTTTTGCGCCCCAGTAGTCATCAAATCTAGTGAGCTTGAAGTTGTCACCAAAAGTAGCCTCGGTGATCTTGTATGCACCGGAGCCGATAGGCTGCTTCCAGTAATCGTAGGTGTTCAGCGCAGCATAGTCGACAGTCTCGGGGAAGCAATGCTTGGGGAGGACGGTCAGCTTACTCAGATCGTCAAGAATCGTTCCGCTGGCGCTCATGAAGGTCAATTTTATCACATTGCCCTCCACGGAAATACCTCCCATGGTATCTGTCACGCCGTCAGCAACATCCAGAGCACCCGCAAGGTTCATAAAGGTATCCTTCAGCGCAGAATCAGGATTCAGAAGAGCCGCATAGATGGAAAACACAACATCATCAGCGGTAACACTCTGTCCATCGTGCCACTTGGCATTCTCACGGAGAGTGATAGTCGCCACTTTCAGGTCCTGAGAAATCTCGATATTCTCAGCCAAACACCAATAACGCACGCCGGTCTTTGCATTTACTTCAGCCAGACGATCGAAAACCATATACGGATACAGAGATTCAACTTCTCCGTGGGGGTTTTCAAAAGCGGCAGCAGAGCCGATCCATTGCATATACATGGGGGTCTCGCTGTTCACATCACCAACATTGACATTAACGTTGGGTCCAGTACTCTCGGTCGGCAGAGTGCTGGGATTTGTGTTGTCAACTGCGGGTTCTTTATGGCAGCCGGCAAACACACAAGCTGCAAGCACAAACACCAGCAGCAAAGAAATTGCTCTCTTCATTGGATTTCCTCCTAAATTGATAACTACTGACATAAGTCAGCACACTAATATTTTATATGATTCATGTGTCTAAGTCAATCATAGTCTTAATTACACACAATTATTTGGTCGTTTTGCATATTTTTACCTTTGAAATTTATGCATATTGACTTCATTACAAATAACTGAAAATAAAATACGGTGCGCCATATTGGCGCACCGTAAAAAGAGAGTGTGTTTAGTTACCGGATGGCCAGGTGACTATCGGTAATTCGATCCTATCGTCTTCCTCATCATCCTCAGTAGGCTCCGTTTCATTCTCAGCAGGTCCACTGGTTTCCGGAACAGGATCCGGTGTGGCCGGAGGAATGGGTGCCTCTGTTGTGGGAGGAGTTGTGGGATCTGCGGGAGTCTGGCTTCCGGAGGAACCGCCTGTAGAAGGTCTATCATTCTGATTCCCGCCGGAATTATTTTGACTTCCACCGTTTCCGATATTTGTACCGTTCCCAGAGGGTTCCGTGGGATTGGAGGGATCCTCAGCCGGATCTGTAAACTCCGTTTCCTCAGGCAAAGTCACTCCTGTAGAGGGATTGATAACTGTATCGGTGGGATCCGAGGACGGGACGGAGCTAGGCTCCGTCTGTCCGTCGGTAGGATCATTGTCTTTTTGTGTGCGGCAGCCAGTGAAGCAGATGCAGAGCATTGCCAGAACGACCACCAGCACGATCAGCTTTTTTGCCGGAATCATTGTCCGTTGCCGGTGTTGCCTGCGCCGATGGGATCTTCGGGGAGCTCGTAATCGCTTGCGGTCAGAATGTCAGCGATATCAAAACAGATGACATTCAGCTTAGGATCTTCATACTTCATCATTTTTAGCATCTCCTTTTCCACAAACTATTAGTTGGCACTTGCGACAACTTCAGCAGCTGCATAGTAGTCGTACATAGCCATCATCAGAGCGGGCAGGTTTGCAACCTGGCTGTCAGACATATTGACCAAGTAAGTCATGCAGCTGTAGCTGACGGACAGGATACCCTCACCCTCAACGGGGGCAACAGTTACAGTGTAGGTCTCGTCCATGTTCTGAGGCAGGACGTCCACATCCACATACCAGCATTTCTTAACATCATGGAATTCAGGAGTCAGTTCCTCATCGCCGAGCTTGAAGACCAGGCCTTCAACGGTCTGGGCATCGAAGTAGTAGCGGATGATGACTCTCTCCTGCAGCAGCAGGGTTGCGGACTTAGCAGTAATGCCGGTCAGGCTGCCTGCCACGTCGGCATTATTTACGGAAACGCCCAGCAGAGCATTGGAGGGAGGAGCCTCGCTTGCCAGAGCATCAGTCTTGTAGCCGAAGTAATTCTGAGCGGCAGCGCCGTAGGTCAGCATTGCATCTGCCAGAGTCTTCTCTACATCAGCAAACAGGTCCTGTGCCTTCGCATCTGCGACATAGTCCTTGACAGTGGTGGTCTTGGTCTGTGCGTCGATAGCGAAGCCAAAGACGCTGAGTTCGACCTTGATCTCCTCGGTCATCTGGACAGCAGCGATATTTGCCTCTGCCTTGTAGATGCCCTCTTTATAGAGCTCCATTTCGCTGGCAGCAATTGTCTTGAGGGGATCGCCTGCCAGAGAGACATTGACCATAGCGCTGGTCTTACCATGCATATTCAGGTAGAAGTTGAGGCCGATATCGGAGCCCAGAGCGATGTTCCATCCATAGAAGGTGGGGATCTCAATGTCAACAACGGGCTCAGAGTGGCTCACGACGATACCGCCGTCACACTGATAGAGATAGAACTGAGAAATCTTTTCTGTACCCTTGACAAGGTCGTAATTCTTAAAGTCCACAGTGCCGCGGAAGCCTTCCGAAGCCTCGGGCATGCCAATTTCCCCAACCTGTGCGTGGGTCCAGGTGACGCTCTGGGCAGTAGTGCCGCGATCGTACACGATATTCGTGTTATCATCGACAAGCTGGACGGTGACAGAGCCATTCACATTCCAGATCAGATTTACCCTGTAATAGGGGGAAGTGCTGGGGAAGACACCATAGTTGATCATCTCGGTGGTGGTGATGCCGCCATTGCCGTCAGGAATGATGAACTTGATGCCAACACGATTGTCAGAGTATCTGTAGGCCAGGGCATAGACCACGCCGCCATTTTCAGCGCTATCCTTCAGGGTATACAGGATACCGTTATAGCTCAAAACACCGTCAGACAGGGTAATTTCGCCGTCGGGATCAGTAACGAACTGATTGCCGTCCAAGCCAACGCAATGGGTGACCACAACCTGCTTGGTATGATCCAGATCCAGAGTGGTGCCGAAGTAAGCCGGTTTACCTGCAGAGCCATTGAGACGATAGGCTCCAACATCAAACCATCTGTTATAACCAGCCATGACAAAATTGGCCTCTGTCTGTGTGCCGTTAAAGGTCACCTTGGAGGTGGTGGCACCTTCTTTGTCCAGATTGATCTGATCATCCAGAATGACTTTGTTTTCCAGAGTGCCATTGTCGGTATAGACCTTGATGTCGCGGGCATCGCCGAACTGGGACAGACCCACATTATCAAATTTAGCATAGCCAATGCCGTCATCGATCTCAATTTCCTGAGGCTCGGCGGTGCCCAGGGTCACAGTAGCGGTAGCGGAAGCGCTCTTGACAGCCACATAAACGGTATCCTTGTCGGTTGCCAGGACAGCGACGGAATCGGCGCTATTTTTCAGCTGAGTGAAGGGAACCAGATGCCAGCCGGCATTTACATCGGAGGTAAATGCGCCGTAAACAGGCTCCGCAGCCTTGACAACAACGCCGGCAGCTTCATAGACCAGCTCGCCGTCGACCTCAGCCCAAATATAAGCATCCTCCACGTCCTCACTGGGAGTGTTCACGATGCCATTAGACACTAAGTAATCGGGGTCGCTGTACCAGTCCAGAGCAACATTGCCCAGGTAGGGATGCTCAATGGCAGGGGGCAGGTATACCAGGTTGTCGTAATCGATCTGCGCATCAATGGCGTCCCACAGATCATCTGCCAAATCGGTGTTGAGATCACTGCCATAAGTAGTCTCAGTTACCCCTAAGCCTCCGATAACGAAGAAAAGATCATTTGTCTGAGAAACAGCAGATCTGTACAGGACAATCTGGTCAAAAGTCTGCAGGTGGGAGTAGACGGTTCTTCCAGAAGGAATGCTTGCAGGGATCTCCCAGGTAGCATCCAATTCACCCTTGGTCTCGCCACCTACCAAAACCTCAACCTTGCCATTGGTCTTCCAAACCAGGGAAAGGTCAATTTTATTGGGGGGGTTGACTCCCAGCGCAATAGGATCAGCGTTTACGCCAACGCCATCTGCAGTGGGCAAATAGAAGCGCAGCATATATTCATTGTCTGTAACAACGTCGGTGTTATCGGACGCCACATACAGATTGGCAACATAGAATGCTTTGCCTTCCTGATCCTGAACCACAATCAGGACGCCGCTCTGGGTGTAACCATTGCTGGTAAACTCACCGGTGCCAGTAGAAGCAGCGGCAAGGCTAGTATCATAGCCAATTCCCGTGAGATCGAGCTTATGCTCCTTGGTATGGTCAACGGGCTTATTGAATCTCAGGAGGCCAACGTTACCAGTCTTGATTCTAAAATATCCATATCCAGAGCTAGTGGCAGTGTAGAACATATCCGTATGTTTGTATTGCCAAGAGAGAAGATCTTGGCCCAAAACAGTTTCAGAAGTAGCCTCAGCATCAATAGTCTTGGCAGCAAAGGTGACCGTTGCCTTTTCAGTGCCCACAGTCAGCTCTGCGGCAGCAACGTCGTAGCTAGTGACAGCACCGGGGAATTCAACCTCGGCAGCACCGTTAGCAAAGGTAGCAGTTCTTTCTGCGCCGCCCAGCTTGACGGTGACAGTGGTGTCATCGGCAGCGGTAGCGGACTTCAGAGCCACATAGGCAGTGCCCTTGTTCACCAGAACAGCAGCATCGTAGCCACCGACAGTCTCAAAGTCAGCGTACTTCCAGGAGTTCTCGGACAGCGCATTGTCTGCAGTCAGAGTCTCAGCGGTGAAGTAGCTGTCCAGCTTGGCGGGCAGGTACTCAGTGGTGGTGATGTAGCAGTTATCATTGTCGCCCATGTTAATACGGGCAAAATTGTTATGATTGTACTCAACAAAGTCATATGCTGTGGTAAATTCAGTAGCATTCAGTTGTGCCTGGGGATTGTACTTAGTACCGGGATCGGCAGTAGGATCCACAGTCCAGGTAACATTCGTGGCAGTAGTGCCCTTGGGATCTTCACCAATAAGAACGGTGACTGTGCCGTCAATATTCCAGCGAATGCCAAGATTGGTGATAGTTGTAGCACCGGAAACACCCAGGTTGATATCTTCCATGGTATCATCTTCCTTCAGGAAGCGGACCTGATACGTGCCGGCCTCTGAACCGGTGATGCAGTAATACAGGAAGGAGCCCTTGTTAGCGTCCATCAGGGTAACAGCCATACATCCGGAAACCTGCAAGTATCCTTTTTCGACAGTAATTTCACCCACAGTCGCACTGCCATCAGTGGCGAACTGCATCGTCTGCTGATACAGGACTTCCTTGTTGTGGTCAAAGGCCAGAGCGGGAACAGCCTTAGCAGTAACCGTCCATTTATAACCGTTAAAGACAAAATATCCAGGACGGTAGAAAACGGCAGTAGGATCTGCAGTATAACCTGCACCCACACCGTTAGCGCTGATAAAGTCCAGGGTCTCTTTGTTGACCACGGTCTCTGCCGCAGCGTTAGTAGACAGAGTCAGCGCGGGCATCATGCCAAGCAGCAAGGCAGCAGCCAGGCACAATGCTAAGAGTCGTTTCTTCATAATTACACTCTCCTATTGTTACGAATTTTTTTAGGCAAAAAGGGTATAATACGCCCAATGCACCTATTTACCATATGATAACACAGGGAAAAGTTTTTTGCACCACTGAATATTGCACAAAAATTGCACTTTCCTTTTGTGGGATTTTACATATTCTTGCAAAAACCCAAATTTTTCATTCAAAAAGCGCATATCAAGTTGAAAGTTGAAAGATGAAAGTGGAAAGTTAAGGTATTGCCTACGGCAATGAATTTAGAATTGTGCGTGCCGCACACAATAACTTTCAACTTTCCACTTTGCTCTTTCAACTGTTTTCCCGCTTGCTTTTGGCATATTCCGTGGGGGTCATGCCGGTCTTCTTCTTAAATACATTGGAAAAATAGTAGATACTGTCGAACCCCACCGCCCGACCAATGGGACCAAAGTCCAGCTTCCCCTCCCGGATCAGCCGCTTTGCCTCCCGGATCCGCACCTCGGTCAGATATGTCAGCACAGTCTTGCCGGCCTGCTCCTTAAAGACCCGCTTTAAGTGGGTCACGCTGATGTTGTGCTTATCCGCAAGGAGCTGCAGGGTCAGCTTCTCGCCGTAATGACCGGCAATGTACTCCTGGATCCGATCCACAACATCGGAGGTACACACCATTTTCTGCTCATGCTTTGCGCCACTGCGGCGGTGTAGGTAAACAAACAGCTCCTCCAGCCGGTTCTTCAGAATCTGCTCACTGCCGAAGGGCGGATTTTCTTTGCGGATCAGCTTTACCGGGCCGGGAGCACAGTTGAAATTGGAATAGGTCTGGGAGGCTTCCCGGATGATGGTGTCCAGACAGTGCTTCTCCTCCTCCCCGAGATGGAGGATCTTTTTGTCAAACACCTGAGAATCCAGCAGCTCTCCGTCGAAGGCCAGAACCAGAACGTTTACCGGTTCCTCTCCAATGGTTTTGCTGGTATGGAATACATTGGGGCGGCAGATATCCATATCTCCCGCTTCCAATACAAATTCTTCTCCATCAATGCTGATGCCGAAGCGCCCATTCTGCACATAGCCCAGTTCCCAGAAGTCATGCTGCTCCCCCCGGAACACATAGCCGCTGGGCAGGGTATAATAAGCAACGTTAATCAGTTCCGATACTAAGAAAACCGTGCTGGGCTTTTGTCCCTGATATTTCTGCATCATACACCCTCCTTCCAAAAATGGTCCGATTTCTTAAATTCATGGGCAGTATTTTTATAGACAAATGAAAAAATAAATTATATACTTATTAATGTAAAGTATAGTCGTATTTGGAATGATTGTAAATACCTTCCCGCAAATTTATCATCATTTTCCAACACCGACTTTACAAAATCAGAAACAACACTTTTAGGAGGAAATATTTTTATGGGACTGTATGATGAATTCCGCTTCAAGCCCGCCCCCTGGCTGCCCCACAGCGACCTGCCCCTGGAGGAGCTGGAACGCGTGCGCAACATCAAGCGCGAGGACATGGAGTACACCAACGAGAACGGCTTCTCTGTCAAGGTGGTTATTGATCCCACGCTGCACATGGTGCAGGATATGTTCTACCGGATCCTGATGTCCGATCTGGAGGACAAGCCCTTCTCCATGATCTGCCCCAACCAGTGGCCCGGCGCTTACAGCGCTGTTGCCAACATGTTGAACAAGTTTAATGTCAGCGCCCGGAATGTCCACGCCTTCGCTATGGACGAGTGGGCGGACGAGGACGGCAACGTTGCTCCCCTGACCTACGGTGCAGGCCTGGGCTACTCCTTCATGAATCACTTCTACGGCCGTATCCGGGAAGACCTGCGCCCCCCTGTAGACCACTGGCACACCCACAACAACGACAACAAGGGCACCAATGTCTACTCCGACATGATCGACGAGATCACCGGCGGCGGCGTTGATGTGGTTTACACCGCAACCGGCTGGCCCGGACATACCGCGTTCATCGACCCCAGAACTGAAGAGTTCAAGGCTGACACTCTGGAAGAGTTCTGCCAGCTGGGTTCTCGGCTCGTTACCGAGACTCCGCTGACGATCTGCGAAAACTCCCTGTTCGGACCTATGGGTGCCTCCGGCGACGTTTGGGCTGTTCCCTACAAGGCCGCCACCATCGGCCCCCGGGATATCTGCCACGCCAAGGAACGGGTCGAGCTGCATAACTTTGTCAATCCCGACGGTTCTTCCTGGCAGCGGATGGTCTCCCGTCTGGAGCTGTACGGTCCCATCTCCATGGAGTTCCCCGCTTCCATCCTGCGTCTGGGTAAGGGCACCTGCTATGTGTCCGAAGCAATCGCCAAGCCCTTTGCCAGCTGGCACTGCGGCATTGAGGACAAGGATCTGTAATCATTGATATTTCGGCTATGCCTCATGGATCGCCATGAGGCAGATGCCATGTTTTAGGAGACATTCAATGAAAGCCATTATCAATACAAAACTCATTATGGAAGACGGCATCATCTTCGATGGCGCCCTTACTTACGACAACGGAAAAATCCTGCAGGCCGACTGGGCAGATAAGGTAAAGATCCCCGAAGATGCTGAAATCATCGACGCCAAGGGTCTGTACACCGCCCCCGGTCTGATCGATATCCATAACCACGGCTCTGACAAGGAGATGTTCCATGAGGAGCCCTTAAAGTGCGCGGAACACTTCATCCGCCACGGCCAGACCACGGTTCTTCCCACCTTCTACTTCACCCTGGGACTGGAAGAAATGCTGGAAGGTGCTGCCCGAGTTCGGGAAGCCTCCAAAAAAGGCGCAGGTAAGATCCTGGACGGTCTTTATATGGAAGGCCCCTATATGGCCAGCATGGGCAGCAACCAGAAGTACATCAAGTGGCAGGGTGAGATCCTGGAAGAGGAATATGCTCCTTTGATCGCCGGTTTGGGCGATGATGTGCGAATCTGGGCCATTGACCCCGCACGGGAAGGCGTCCCCGGCTTTATGGCATATGTCAAGGAGCGTTACCCCAATGCCATTTTTGCTCTGGGTCATTCCAATGCCAAATCCGAGGATTGCCGTGCTGTACAGCACTACGGTGTGAAGGTTCAGACCCACTTTGGTGATTCCGGCTCTGCCAAGGGTCGCGCCCAGGGAACTCCCGGTGCAGGCTGTGACGAATACACCCTCTACAACCCTGATATGTACGCAGAGCTGATCTGCGACGTCAGCGGTGTCCATGTAGTTCCCGACCTCATCAAGCTGCTGGTCCGAACCAAGGGCGTGGAGCGTGTGTGTCTGATCACCGATTCCATGGCATCCAAGGAAAACTTCCTCAACAACGAAGCTGACGGTATCTGGTACGGCCCTGACTTGAACTACGACTATCGCGGATGGCTGGCAGGCAGCCACCTGACTCTGGACAACGCCTGCCGCAACTTGATGAAGCATACCGGTTACGGTCTGTGCCATGCTATCCGTATGGCCACATTGAACCCCGCAAAGCTGCTGGGCATCGACCATCGGGTAGGCAGCCTTGCCCCCGGCAAGACTGCAAACCTCATCCTGATCGACGACATGGTTAATGTTCAATCCGTCATTCTGGAAGGTGAGCTGGCTGTCCAGAACGGAGAACTTCTAATTTAGTCTTGAAAATACTTGCGAAAGGAATCAAAGTATGAAAACGAAAATTGGCGTATTTGGTGCCCACAGAGGCATGTCCATGATCAAGATGCTTCTGGCTTACCCGGAAGCAGAGCTGGTCGCCGTCTGCGATATGCACGTCCCCTCCCTGAACAAGGTCAAGGAGCGGGCGGAGCAGGCAAACATGAATGTTGCCCTGTACGAAAACTTTGACGATTTCATTAAGCACGACATGGATGCCGTGGTGCTGGCAAACTATGCTACCGAGCATGCTACCTTTGCGGTCCGTTGCCTGGATCTGGGTCTGCATGTGCTGTCCGAGTGCCTGCCCTGCGAGACCATGGCGCAGGCTGTTGAGCTGATCGAGGCTGTGGAGCGCTCCGGCAAGGTCTACGCCTATGCAGAGAACTGCTGCTATATGCCCTGGGCATTTGAAATGTGGCAGAAGTACAAGGAAGGTAAGCTGGGCGATGTGCAGTATGCCGAGTGCGAGTATCTCCACGACTGCACCGATGTATGGCCCAATATCACCTACGGTGACCCCAATCACTGGAGAAACCATATGTACCCCACTTTCTACTGCACTCATTCCCTGGGCCCCATCATCACCGCCACCGGCAGACGCCCTGTGCAGGTCACCGGCTTTGAGAATCCCCGGCGGGAACGCGGTCTGAAGGAAATGGGCATCGTCTTTGGTCCCGGCATTGAAATGGTCAAGCTGGACAATGGTGCCATGGTCAAGAGCATCCACGGTCACTACACCCGCGAGGGTGCCAACCGCTGGAACTTCCAGATCTACTGCCAGAACGGCATGATGGAAAGCGCCCGCTTCCCCGAGCAGAAGGACTTCATGATGTATCAGGAAGGCGAAGAGGTCTGCAGGGGCACGTGGGAAAAGTACGATCCCACCATCGAATTCGGCAGAGAGTACGCTCTGAAGATTGCGGATAAGAAATCCCACGGCGGTGCTGACTTCTACGCCCCCTACTTCTTCTTGGAGAAGATCCTGGGCAGACCCGACGGTCAGTGGGCAATCGATGTGTACCAGGCAGTGGATATGGGTATCTGCGGTATTCTGGCATGGCGCTCCGCTGTCAATGGCAATATCCCTGTAGCCGTGCCCGACCTGCGTGATCCTGCACAGCGTGATGCCTACCGCAACGACCACGCCTGCACCA
This sequence comes from Faecousia sp., assembly GCA_045578025.1. Taxonomy (GTDB): domain Bacteria; phylum Bacillota; class Clostridia; order Oscillospirales; family Oscillospiraceae; genus Faecousia. Next base: position 21,279 of record JAZNJN010000115.1, read on the forward strand.
CCCCCGCGGTGGCCGGTGACCAGCTGATGCCTATGACCACCTTCCCCCATGAGCCCGTAACTGCCGAAAAATTCGAGGAAGTCCGGCAGATGTATCTGAAGAAAAATCCTCAGTAATTGAAGAAAGAGAGTGCGAACATATGAAGCCTACTATCAGAGTCCCTTATTTTGAGATCGGCACCAAGAACTACGTCTGGGGCGACAAGCTGCTGGAGTACGCCATTGCCGCCGACAAGGCCGCCGAGAAGTACGACATCGACGTGCTGTTTATCGTCCCCGCCTTGGAAGTCCGCCGCGTGGCTGAAAACACCAAGAACCTGAAGGTCTTCTGCACCTACATGGACACCCTGCGTCCCGGCCGGGGCTGCGCCGATATCCTGCCCGAGGGTGTCAAGGATGCCGGTGCCATCGGCGTCATGATCAACCACTGCGAAAAGCCCATGAGCCTGCCCCAGATGAAGCTTACCATCGACCGCGCCCGGGAACTGGACATGCTGGTCTTCGCCTGTGCCGATACCCTGGCCGAGGCCAAGGCCATCGCCCAACTGGGCCCCGATATCATCAATCCCGAACCCAGTGACATCATCGGCGGCGGCAAGGGTGCCAGCCCCATGGCTTACGTTATGGATTCTATCCGCGCCATCAAGGAAGTGGATCCCAGCATCATGGTGGAACAGGCTGCCGGTATCACCAACGGCCAGCAGGTGTACGACTTCATCATGGCCGGTTCCGAGGCTGCAGGCGCTGCTTCCGGCATTATGAACGCCGAGGATCCCCTCGCAATGATCGACGAAATGATCGCCGCTACCCGCCGGGCTGCCGACGATCTGAAGAAGCTGTAAGACTAAGGAGGAATTATCATGGTATTCAAGGAATCTTTTAAGCTGGAATCCCGCCATCGTGCTGTTTCTTTCCACGACATCACTGATCAGGTCAAGGCCATCTGTGCCAAATCCGGTCTGAAGGACGGCATTGTGGTGGTCTACTCCCACCATACCACCTGCTCCGTCATCACTCAGGAGTGCGCATTCGATATGTCCATGACCGGTCTGGAAACCCTGCAGCAGGATCTGGTGAACTGCTTTGAGGAGTGGATCCCCACCTGCCGTTACGAGGGTCAGTACCTGCACCCCGGCCAGAAAGCTCTGGTCTTCGCCGAGGAGCATGGCGAAGATAACTTCGGCTGCCACAACACCGACGCCCACCTGCGTTCCTCCATCATTGGCAGAAACGTGACCATCGTCACTGTCGACGGCGAGATGGATCTGGGCGAGTTTGGCCGCATCCACTTCATCGACTGGGATCAGACCCGCGGTCGCACCAGAACTGTGCAGGTCATGATCATCGGCGAGTAAGAAAGAGGAAAACACTATGGCTTTACTGGATGTCAAACCCTATGACGTAGAGTTTTACGAGAAAAATCTGAAAGATTTCCTTCCCGACACCTTTATCGACTGCCACACCCACATCTGGCTGGATGAGCAGAATCATTTCTGCGAGGCAGAAATTCGTTCCTGCGCCTGGCCAAACATGGTCGCACCGGACAACTCCGTGGAGGATCTGAACGAGACAAACCGCCTGCTTTTCCCCGGCAAAAAGGTTATCTCTGTCCTTTACGGTTCTCCCCAGATCACGATTGACTTGAAAAAGAACAATGACTATGTGGCGGCCTGTGCAGAAAAGTACGGCTATCCTGCCCTGTACATTTCCCATCCTACTCAATCCTGCGAATCCATTGAACGGGAGATCGCCAAGCACCCCTGCTTCAAGGGTCTGAAGGTCTATCTGGAATTTGCGCCCTCTTACATCCCCACCAATGAGGTGCGGATCTACGATTTCCTGCCCGAAAAGCATCTGGCGCTGGCCGACAAGCACGGCTGGGTGGTGCAGCTGCACATTTCCCGCCCCAAGCGTCTGGCAGACCCGGTCAACTATGTGGTTCTGAAAGAGATCGAGGAAAAGTACCCCAACCTGCAGCTCATCGTCGCTCATCTGGGCAGAGCCTATGCTGACGAGGATCTGGGTGATGCACTGGAGTACCTGAAGGACACCAAGAAGACCCTTTGGGACATCACCGCCAACACCAATGCCCATGTGATGCAGAAGGTGCTGGAATACTTCGGTCCCGACCGCATGATCTATGGCACCGACTTCCCCATCTTCCGGATGAAGGCACGCCGCACCGTAGAAAACGGCTTCTACATCAACGAGATTCCCGAGGGGAGTCTTGGCGATGTATCTGCCGATAAGCATATGCGGGAGATCCCCTACCCCGAGGCAGAAAAAATCACCTTCTTCATCTACGAAGAGATCGACTCCTGCCGCCGGGCCTGTGAGCAACTGGGTCTGAGCAAGGAAGATGTAGAAAAGATCTTCTACAAAACCTCCGCCCGGATCTTCGGCGTGTAAGCAACAATAAAAACCGCCCCGAAGGGGGCGGTTTTCTTATTTTGTTAAGTGAGCGGCTTCCAAAGCGAGGGCATTTTGTGTTCTGTAGAGTTCCGAGTAGATACCGCCCTTTTTCAACAATTCTTCGTGGGTGCCGCATTCGGTGATCACACCGTCGGCGATAGAAACGATCCGGCTGGCTGCCCGAATGGTCGACAGCCGGTGGGCAATGATCAAGGTAGTCCTGCCCTTTGCCAGAGCGTCAAAGGACCGCTGGATCTTATACTCCGTCACAGAATCCAAGGCAGAGGTGGCTTCAGCCAGAATGAGAATGGGCGGATTCTTCAAAAATACCCGGGCGATAGCTACCCGCTGCTTCTGTCCGCCGGAGAGAAGCGTGCCCCGCTCGCCCACATAGGTATCGAAACCCTGGGGCATGGCAAGGATATCCTCGTAGATCTCTGCCTTTTTCGCAGCCTCCACCACTTCTTCGTAGCTGGCGTCCGGACTTCCGTAGCGGATATTTTCATAAATGGTATCAGCAAAGAGGAACACATCCTGCTGGACGATGCCGATATTTTGATGGATGGACTTCTGGGTCACATCCCGGATATCCTGTCCATCAATGGCGATACTGCCGCTGGACACCTCATAAAAACGGGGAATCAGCTGGCACAGGGTAGTCTTGCCGCCGCCGGAAGGTCCGACGATGGCAACGGTTTCTCCGGGGGTGACGTGCAGGCTCACATTGCGCAGCACATCCAGTTCCCCGTCATAAGCAAAGGACACATCCTCCACCCGGATATCGCCCTTTACATCGGTCAAATCCGGAGCATTTTCCTTATCCTGCAAGGTAGGCTCTGTGCGCATAATACTGACAAACCGGTTCAGTCCCGCAAAGCCGTTAGCGAACATCTCGGAAAAACCGGAGAGCTTCCGCATGGGGCTCACAAAGGACGCAATATATAAGGTAAAGGTCAGCAAGTCACGGTAGTCCATGCCGCCTTTCATGACAAAATAGCCACCGATGCCGATAATCACCACATTCAGACTGCAGAGGAAAAATTCCACGCTGCTGTGAAAACGGCCCATAGCTTTATGGAAGTCCCGCTTGGACTCCTTGAAGATCCCATTGGCTGTGCTGAAGCGGGCGTATTCCGTCTCCTCATTGGCAAAAGCCTTGGCGGTGCGGAATCCGGATAGGCTGGACTCGATCTCCTGATTGATGTGGGCGGTTTTTTCCTTGGCAGCGGCAGATGCTCTGCCCATGCTCCGGCGCATGGACATGACCACCACAAGAAACACCGGGATCATCAGCGCCACCACCACAGCCAGTTCCCAGCGGATGGACACCATCACCACCAACGCACCGATAATGGTTAGCGTCGAAGTCAACAGATCCTCCGGACCGTGGTGGGCCAGCTCCATCAGCTCAAACAGATCGGTGGTCAGCCGGCTCATGAGCTTGCCGGTACGGTTCTGATCGTAAAAATCAAAGCTCATGTCCTGCATATGGCGGAATAGATCTCGACGGATGTCCGCCTCCACCCGGATGCCAAAGGTATGGCCGTAATAAGCCACCGTATACTGCAGAAACGACCGCAGCACATAACACGCCACCACGATGATCATCACCGTAAAGAAGGTCTG
>JAZNJN010000116.1:0-5411 GCA_045578025.1 Faecousia sp.
CAGATCCCGGGCAATGGGGCCCCATTCGCTTTCGGAGCAGATGCCCCGGTGGCTGTTGGCGTGGGCGTAGTCGCCGTCATGGATGTAGCCGCCGTTTAAGAGGGAATTGTCCTCGCAGTGGGCGACGATGAGCTTTTTCAGTTCCTTTGCCTTGCGCATGGCGGCTTTCATCAGCTCCCGGCTCTGGATGCCCTTGCCGTCGTCGGAGAAGGCGATGACATTTTGCGCCATGTCCTTCATTTCGGAAAGCTGCTCGCCTTTTTGGCCCACGGTGATCGCACCGTAGGGATAGATGCGGATCATGCCGTCCTGCCGGATGATATCCAGCTGCTGACGCAGATGTGCCTTGCTGTCCGGCACCGGATTCAGGTTGGGCATGGTGCACACAGCGGTGTAGCCGCCCCGTGCTGCTGCCAGAGAGCCGGTGAGGATGGTCTCCTTATAAGAAAAACCCGGCTCACGAAAATGCACATGCACATCGCAAAAGCCGGGAATAACAGCATATTCAGGAGAATTGAAAGCACACAGGTCAACAGACGACAGCCGATCCATAACAGAAACACGAGTATTGGGGGCAGTGAGGATATTGGTCTTATCTGTCTGCATTGCCATAGCGGTCTCCTTTCGTTCTTTAGGGGGGTTGTTTAATTCAATTTATTATACCCTATCCCATATTTCTTGTCAATGGAAATGATGTGAAAAAAGTCACCGCCGAAGCGGTGACTTTTTTGGTTACATATCATATACACCCATGATGATAATGCCGACCACTGTGGTGGCGATGCAGGCATAATGCTTCCAGGAAAGCTTTTCCTTCAGGAAGATCCGGCTCCACAGCACGGATGCCACACAGTAGGAGGAGATGATGGGTGCTGCCAGAGCGCTCTCGCCGCTGGCGAGGGCATATATGTAGGCCAGCTGACCGGCAGTTTCGAAGATAGCGCCCACATACTTGGGTGCTTCCATCTTGGGGATCAGCTTCTGCTTCTTGATAATGCAGGTGTAGATGAAGCAAACGACGCCCGCAGCCAGGAAGGTCAGCTCATAGGCCACATTGGCGCTGTCCTCGTTCAGAGTTTCCAGCACCAGATCGTCGGCAAAGGTGCCGGCGGCGTCCAGCAGGCAGTAGGCGATGGGCAGTGCCAGCGCCAGCCAGCTCTTGGCATACTTAAAGTTGGAGGCCTCCTGCCGGGCGGCCCGAAGTGCGTCGTCTTCATGTGCCTCCACAAAGCCCAGACCGATGACACCGGCAGCAGCCAGTGCGATGGCCAGATACTGGGGCCAGTCCATGGGACCGGCAGTGCCGCTGACGATGGCGATGATGGCAACCAGCGCACCGCTGGCGTTGCAGATGGGGGAAGAAATGCTGAGCTCGATGTAGCGAAGACCCACATAACCCAGTGTCATGCTGAGAATATACAGCAGGGATACGGGCAGATACGTCCAAATGACCTGCCAGGAAATTTCCACACCGCCGACAAAGATCTCATAGGCAGCGTGCAGACCCATGACGACACCCACCGCCATGACCATCTTGAATTGGCTGTATTTGTCTTTTGCGTCGCGGCAGCCGATCTTGCTGAAGAAGTCAGAGCCGGACCAGCACAGAAGAGTAATAATTGCAAACCAGAACCACATAATTTTTAACCTCTCTTTTTATAAAGTTACAAGACCTGCATCTACCATTTTTTGCAGACTCATTAAAATACCGAGTTTCGCGTGATACCAGGTCAGACCGCCCTGGAAATAGACCGCGTAGGGAGGACGGATGGGGCCGTCAGCGGAAAGCTCCATGGTAGAGCCCTGCACGAAAGCACCTGCCGCCATGATCACCTGGCTGTCATAGCCGGGCATATCACCGGGGATGGGGGTGGCGAAGCTGTCCACGGGAGCGGCGGACTGGATGCCCTTGCAGAAAGCAATCATGCCCTCCTCACAGCCCAGCTCCCCCGCCTGAATGATATCGTGGCGGCTTTCTGTGGCGTTGGGAACGCACTTGAAGCCAAGAGGCTCGTATAGATTGGCGGCAAAGATCGCGCCCTTTTCCGCGTTGGCGGTAACGGTGGGGGACAGGAAGAATCCCTGATACAACTGACCCATCAAACCGAAGTTTGCGCCCACTTCCTGACCCAGACCGGGGGCGGACAGCCGGTAGGCACAGCGGTCGATGCACTCTTGCGTGCCGGCAATATAACCGCCGGAGGAGGCAAGACCGCCGCCGGGGTTTTTGATCAGACTGCCCACGATCATATCCGCGCCCACGTCAGAGGGCTCAATGGTTTCCACAAATTCACCGTAGCAATTATCTACCATCACCTTCACATCCGGCTTAATGCCCTTGCAGAATGCGATCAGTTCCCCGATTTGTTTCACAGAGAAGGTAGGACGGGTGGCGTAGCCTTTGGAGCGCTGGATGGTGATGAGTTTTGTCTTTTCGTTGATGGCGGCGCGGATGCCATCGTAGTTGAAGCTGCCGTCGCTAAGAAGATCCACCTGCCGGTAAGATACGCCGTACTCGGCAAGACTGCAGGGACTGGGGCGGATACCGATGACCTCCTGCAGGGTGTCATAGGGCAGACCCACGGGGCTGAGTAGCTCGTCACCGGGCAGCAGATTGGCGCTGAGGGCGATGGTCAGCGCGTGGGTGCCGCAGGTGATGTGGGGACGGACCAGAGCGGCCTCGGTGTGGAACACATCGGCATAGACCTGCTCCAGCTTGTCCCGACCCTCGTCGTTGTAGCCGTAGCCGGTGGAGGTGGCAAAGCAGGTAGCGCTGACCCGATTTTTGCGGAAGGCGGCCAGCACCTTGGCTTGATTGTATTCCGCGATGCGGTCGATCTCATCAAAACGGTCTTTTAAACGGGCAATAGTCTCCTCACCGTATTTAGATACAGAGGGGGAGATGCCCATGTTTTCATACATTGCATTGATCTCGTTCATAGCTTAGTCCTCTTTTTCTACAGAGTGGAAGATCCGCGTTGCCAGATCGTTCAGCGTTTCCGGCTTGGTCACGATGAGTCCGGTTTTCGCCTTGCCAAGGATCAGCAGGGTATCTCCCGACTCGATGCCGAAAAATTCCCGGGCCTCCTTGGGGATCACGATCTGACCCCGGTCACCGACCTTTGCCGTGCCGAATACCCGCTGGGCGCTGCCTTTCCCGAGAATGTGTTTGCCTCCGGGCATGAGACCACTCCTTTCACACTTTTCATACTTTTCACACCGGGAAATTATAAAGGAATCCGCCCCGGTTGTCAAGTCCGGGGCGGGTAAAATCTGTCAATTTCTGCGTCGGTTTCCTCTGCCGAAGATGGCGATCAGCCGTAAAAGCTGAGCAAGGGCGACAGCGGTGGCGGCAACATAGGTCATAGCTGCGGCGGAAAGGGTTTTTTTCGCGCCCCGTTGTTCTTCTTCCGTCAAAAGATTCCCTTCTTCGATGGCCTGCATCGCCCGGCGGCTGGCGTTAAATTCCACCGGCAAGGTGATCAGCTGGAACACAAGGGAAAGTCCAAAGCAGGCGATACCGGCATACACCAGGGTGTAGCTGAAATCCGCAAAGGCGGAGAACAAAAATCCCAGCAAGATCAGCGGCATGGCAAGCTTGGAGCCGAAGTTGGTCACCGGAATGATGGCGGCCCGGAGCTTGATGGGGCCGTAGCTTTCGGCGTACTGTACCGCGTGGCCTGCCTCGTGGCAGGCAACACCGATGGCGGCGGTGGAGGTGGCATCGTAAACGCTGTCGGACAGGCGGATCACATTGGTTTTGGGATCGTAATGATCAGTCAGATTGCCGTTGACCCGCTCGATCCGCACACCTGTGACACCATTGGCGCTCAGCACTCTTTGCGCCGCCTGAGCGCCGGTGATTCGGCGGGCTGACAGCTGTGAAGAATACTTCTTAAAGGTGCTGTTAACCCGGGAACTTGCCCACAGGGAGAGGATCAAACAGGGCAGCACAAGGTAAAGATACGTCCAGTCAAAGCCGTAAAAATAGTAGGGCATGGAGATTCTCCTTTGTTTGATCGTTGTCCTTATTATACCGCGCTTTGGAAGATACTTGCAAGAGATGGCGCTGATTTTTCATAGTTTATTTAAATTTGGGCATCCTTACCTTACGGAGGGATGAACATGACGGAAAAGGATTACTCTAAACTGGTAAAGGAAATGTCCCCAAAATCGCCTATGTGGCGGGACTTACTCTGCGCCTTCTTGATCGGCGGACTGATCTGCACCCTGGGGCAGCTTGCCATGAATGGCTATACCGCATTGGGACTGGAGAAAGAGGATGCGGGCACGGCAACTGCCATGACACTGATCGCTTTGTCTGCATTACTGACGGGACTGAGCCTCTACGATAATATCGCAAAGCACGCCGGCGCGGGAACACTGGTACCTATCACCGGCTTTGCCAACTCCATCGCCGCCCCGGCAGTGGAATTCAAAACCGAGGGATTCATCTTAGGCGTCGGCGCCAAGATGTTCACAATCGCCGGCCCGGTGATTGTGTATGGTGTTTCAGCAAGTGTAGTGTACGGCGCTATCTACTGGATTTGCCAACTGTTCAAATAAGAAAAGGCTTGACCAAGTCGGTCAAGCCTTTTTCTGCCTTAGCGTTTCTTTTTCCAGAGGATTATACCTGCGGTAGCTCCGCTACCGGCAAGTATAACGATTAAAACAACCGCCACTACTGGGGAACTACCGTTATCCGGTTTTTCATTCCCTACAGGCTGTGTCGGTGCCACGGTGGGTTCTGCTGTTTCAGAAATTGTGGGAGTGGTGACCGGTTCCGTCGTATGAGGTTCCGTCGTGGAAGGCTCCGTTGCAGGAGGTTCTGTTACGGGAGGCTCCGTTATGGGAGGTGCGGTTGTAGGAGGCACAGTAGTAGGCGGCGGTGTTGCACCAGTAGCAGATGTCAGTTCCTTACCGCAGACAGTGCAGGTCTGTGGTGTGGTTGCCGTAGCATCTGCGCCGGGTGTATGAGTGGTCAGCTTGGCAATAGTTTCAGTTTTGGTTGCGTCGCAAGTTGTGCAGGTGTAGGTCTTTACACCATCTTCCTTACAGGTCGCTTTATGAGTGATTACAGTGTTTCCCCAGCTGTGATTGCAGTTGGCGAGGCAGATACTGCATTTTTTATTTGTGAGATCAAGAATCTCATTTCCGGTGCAGTTATAATGACGGGTAGCGGATAGTAGTGATTCGTTTTGTTCATAATTCCCATAACCCTGCGGGTCGGAATTGATATTATTCCATTCGTCCTCTGTTCCGGTATAGAGCACATGCCACAGATTGTTGCACCCCCAAAAGGCACCCGTGTAAATTTCCTGCATACCTTTTCCAAGGGTGATTTGGGCTAAATTGCTACAATCGCTGAAAACGTAGGCCCCAATTTCTGCTACACTGTCGGGAATGGTGAT
>JAZNJN010000117.1:0-7912 GCA_045578025.1 Faecousia sp.
TTTTATGTCTGCGTTCATATAAAGTTTCATAAAAGGAAAAAGAGGAAGGCGAATGCCTTCCTCTGTGTTTTTCCTGCCTTAGTCAGCCTTGGCGGCCAGGACCTGACGGCCATTGTAGTTACCGCAAGCCTTGCAAGCTCTGTGGGGCATGACGGGCTCACCGCACTTGGGGCAAACAGACACGCTGGGAGCGGACAGCTTCCAGTTGCCGCCACGGCGCTTATCGCGACGGGCCTTGGATACTTTACACTTAGGGACAGCCATGGATGACACCTCCTTGGTCGAACTGCTTTCTTTGCAGCATTCTTATGATTTTACTTCTCGAGAAGCTGCTTCAAAGCAGCAAAACGGGGATCGAGCTCCTTCTGGCAATTGCAGGCCTCGTGGTTCAGATTCTTGCCGCATCTGCAGCAAAGACCTTTGCAATCCGGCTTGCACAGCAGCTTGGACCCAAAGTTCAGCACAAATACCGTGCGGACAATGTCCTCCAAGTCGGCGCTGTCTCCCTCCAGAGGGAATACCCACTCATCTTCGTTCTCTTCGTTACTCAGTTCCGTTACCAACACCACATCGATGGGATACTCCACATCGGAATCGAAGTCTGCGGCACAGCGGTCGCAAACACCGTGGATAGTGGTATGCAGAGAGCCGGTCATAACCAGCACGCCGGCGGTGTTTCGCACCACACCGGAGGCCTCCACCGGCTCGCTGACGGGATAACAGTCACCGTAGCGAAGATCACTTAAGTCAACACTGGTAGAAAAAGGAACGGACGCACCGGGACAATCTATGATCTTAGACAGTCCTAGAAGCATACTTCTCCCCCTTCTCACAGTCATGCTTAGATATTATAATGCCTATTCTATGTTTTGTCAAACATTATTTTCGCTTTTCCGGCATTGTTTTTTCGCTTATTTTACTTCCCAGAGCTTTACCTGACTTGCCTTTTCATAAAGCCGCAAGTAGCTGTCGTACCGGGTCTTTTCGATGTTGCCCGCTACTACTGCCGCAGTCACGGCACAGCCCGGCTCTTTCCGGTGGGAGCAGTCGTGGAATTGGCAATTACCGATGAAGTCTCCGAAGTCCGGGAAGGCATACTGGAGATTCTCTTTCAGAATGATCTCCATCTGATCGGTATCAAAGGAAGAAAACCCGGGAGTATCCGCAACATAGGTATCCTCCTCCAGCCGGTAAAGCTCCACATGGCGGGTGGTGTGCCGGCCTCTGCCCAGCTTTTCGGAAACTTCGCCGGTGGGCAGCGCCAGTTCCGGGCAAAGCCGGTTGAGCATACTGCTCTTGCCCACACCGGAATTGCCGGTAAAGGCTGTCAGCTTCCCCCGGATGAGGGATCGCAGTTCCTCCACGCCCTCTCCGGTCTCAGCGCTGGCACGGATCACCGGGAAGCCTGCGTGTTCATAGATCCGCACCAGATCCAGTGCCGGATCTAAGTCGCATTTGTTCACGCAAAGAACTACCTGCACTTCCTGATCGCCGGCAATAGCCGCCACCCGATCGATAAGAAACGGCTCGGTCACAGGATTCACATTGGCAGCAAACACGATCAACGCGTCGATATTTGCCACAGCGGGACGGATAAAACTGTTCTTTCGGGGCAGAATCCGCTCCACCATACCCTTGCTGTTCTCCTCGGAGATCTCCACCATATCACCGGTCAGGGGGCTACAGCCCTCTTTCCGGAGGATGCCCCTTGCCCGGCAGGAGATCAGCTCTCCGCCGGCAAGAACATCATAAAATCCGCTGATGGACCGCAAGATGCGGCCTGTTTTCTTCTCACTCATCAAAATCTACTTTAACCGTCCAGGGGTTGGCATTGTTGATCCTAAATTCAAATGTCACTTCACCCTTACCGCTGAGTTCAAATTCTGTACTGATGGTGCCCACCGGGATCTCCCGCTCCTGGAGCATTTCTCCATCCAGCCAGACGCTGAGCACATAGTCCTCCAGAAGATCATCCGGCAGACCGACCTTGACAATCTTGGTCTTCAACTCCGGATCAATGGTGGGCACGGGCGGCTCTGTAGGATCTGTCACCGTTACACCGGTGCCCATAGAGACCTGCAGGGTGATCTTCGTGGTCACATCGATCTCTCTCTGGGCGGTCTCGGACTGACCGACCACGATACCTTCCGCCTTGTTGCTCACAACTTCTTCAAAAATGATATTGTAAAAGCCGTTGGCATTCATCAATGCCTCTGCTCTTTCCTTGGTCTGGCCGTAAACATTGGGCACTTTTTCGTACCTTCTTTCCGGGCCGGAGCTGATCCAAATCTGCACCACTTGGCCTTCCTTCAATTCCTCATCCTCCACAGGATCGGTTCTGGTAACAAGGCCTTCTGCCATGGTGCTGCTGGTCTCTGTGCGGACGAAAATGTTGCTCCGCTCAATGCCCAGAACATCCATTAGGAAGTTCTTTGCTGCTACTTCCTCCAGACCGGTCAGATCTTCCATTTTCTTCACTTCCGGCTCCGGTCCAAGGCTCAAATAGATGGTCACGATACCGCCCTTGGCGATCTTTGTGCCGGGCTTGGGATTCTGATCGTAGATCTGATCCTTGGCGTACTGCTCATTATAAGCGCCGGGTCCCAGCTTGATGCTCACATCCAAGTTACCCAGTTCCGCCTGGGTCTTGCCGATGAGATAAGGCACCTGCGTGACCTCGCCCTGACCACCGAAGCCGCCATTCATCAAAACGACCACGAAGATCACGACGGCCAGCACCGCCACTGCAGCACAGGCGATCACCGCAATAGTGCCGACCTTGCTGCTATGCTCATCCTCTTCCTCGATGACTTCCTCACGGCGGCGCTTTGCCGGAGTAGACTTTCTCCGGGCAGGTTGCTCCGGTTTGCGTCTGGGCTGCTCCTTTTTCTGCGCCACCTGCTCTGCCACAGTTTTGGGCAGGACCATAGTCTCCTCTTCCTGGCGGGAGGGACGGGACATCTTGGTGGCAGCATCCATATCCGTATCCGGATTATTGTAATCAAACAAGATCGCAGGATTCTTCCGGAACTCATCCATATCATACAGGAGCGCAGAAGTGGTCGCATAGCGATCTGCGGGGCTTTGGGCCATGGCTTTCATGATGATCTGCTCCAAGCCGCCGGGGATGTTGGGATTCAGCGTAGAGGGCATAGGAGCATTGCCACCAATGTGCTGGATCGCCACCGCCACGGGAGATTCTCCGTCGTAGGGAGGCCGTCCGGTCATCATCTCGTACATCACAACGCCGAGAGAATAGATATCACTGCGGCTGTCCACTCTGCCGCCCTTGGCCTGCTCGGGAGAAATATAGTGGACAGAGCCGAGGGCTTCCTTGGTAAGGGTATTGCTCTTGGACATGACCCGGGCAATACCGAAGTCAGCCACCTTCACAGAGCCGTTTTTCAGCACCATCACATTATGGGGCTTGATGTCCCGGTGGACGATACCTCTGCCATGGGCGTGATCCAAGGCTTTCCCGATCTGGATAGCGAAGTGGAGGGTCTCTTTCCAGTTCAGCACGCCCTTCTTTTCCATGTACTGCTTCAGCGTAATGCCGTCGATCAGCTCCATGACGATATAGTCTGCGTCGTCAGAAGTAGAAACATCGTAAACAGAAACGATGTTGGGATGGCTCAGCATGGCAACCGCCTGGCTCTCCGCATGGAAGCGGCGGCGGAATTCCTCATCCTGGAAATAATCGTCTTTCAGAATTTTAATGGCTACAAGGCGGTTTAAGCGATGGCAGCGGGCCTTGTAAACCACCGCCATGCCGCCGACACCGATCACTTCCAGTATTTCATACCGGTTATCCAGCAGCCGGCCTATATATTTATCCATATCCATAATGAAACTCCTCTCACCGCAGTCAGATCAGCACCAAAACGCTGGTCACATTATCCGGCGCGCCGCGGTTTTTTGCAATATCCAGCAGCCGTTGGCAGCAATATTGCTTGTTCACGCCATGTACGACCTCAAACAGGATCTCCTGATCGTCCATCATGTTGGAAAGACCGTCACTGCACAGCAGCAGACTGTCACCCCGCTCCACATCCAGATGGAACATATCGCACAGCACTACAGCCTCCGTACCAATGGCCCGGGTGATGTAATTTTTGCCGGGGTAAGTTCTTGCCCGCTCCGGGGTCAGTTCTCCCCGCTCCACCATCATTTGCACCACGGAATGATCCGTGGTCAGCAGGCGAACACCATCCTTGTTTACCCGGTAGGCTCTGCTGTCACCCACGTTGACGATGGTGACCTGCATTCCCTGGATCAGCGCTGCCACCAGGGTGGTGCCCATACCGCTAAACTCTTCAAACTGCTGGGCCTGGTCGTAAACTGTAAAGTTTGCCAGCTTCACTGCACCCTCCAGCATTTGATCCACAGCTTCCGGATCCATGCCCGAATGCCATGTCCTGCGCACCTCCTGCACGAACACATCCATGGCCAGCGTGCTGGCAACATTGCCGGACTTAGCGCCGCCCATGCCGTCACAAACGATGCACAAAGCAGTATTTTTGTCCATCTGTTCAATTTGGTACGTGTCCTGGTTCTGGGTACGCACGCACCCCGGGTCTGTTAAACCCCAACATTGCATATTGGTTCACTCCTTTCGGCGTGGAAAACACCGGCGCCGATCACTTTGCCGATTCTTTTGTATATTTTCTTCTCAGCTGTCCGCAGGAGGCATCGATATCGCCGCCTAAGGTGCGGCGCACCGTTGCCGTGATGCCGCCGTCCTCCAGGATCTTCTGGAATTTCAGCACAGCACTTCGAGAGCTGGGTTTTAATGGACTTTCCTCTACATGGTTCAGCGGGATCATGTTCACATGGGCCCCCAAACCTTTCAGCCGCCGAAGCAGCTCTCTGGCATTTTCTTCTGAATCGTTGACCCCATCGATCATCGCATATTCAAAGTGGATCCGGCGGCCGGTGGCATCGTAATAACGGTGACAGGCCTCCAGCAGCGGCTCGATAGGATACGCCTTATTGACCGGCATGATCTTACCGCGGATCTCGTTGTTCGGGCCATGCAGAGAGATCGCAAGGCTCAGCTGCAGCTTTCTCTTTGCCAGCTCGTCAATCATGGGGATCAGACCACAGGTGCTGAGGCTGATGTGACGCATGGAGATTTTCATGCCGTCTTCGCTGTTCACCAGCTCCAGAAACCGCATTACGTTATCAAAATTATCCAGCGGCTCGCCAATGCCCATCAGCACGATATGAGAAATGGGCAGGCCCGAATCGATCTGGGTAAACAGCACCTCGTCCAGCATTTCGTATGGCTCCAGCTTTCGCACCAGACCGCCGATGGTGGAGGCGCAAAAGGCGCAGCCCATGCGGCAGCCCACTTCGGTGGAAATGCAGACGGTGTTGCCGTAGTGGTAGCGCATCAGCACCGTTTCCACACAGTTACCGTCGGCAAGCTGCCAGAGGTACTTGATCGTGCCGTCCTTTTGAGATTCCTGCTTGCGCACTACTTTGGGCGGGCAGATGGGGTACTTTTCCGCCAGCACATCCCGCAGGGATTTGGGCAGGTTGGTCATTTCCTCGTAGCTTCGCACGCCTTTATGAAGCCATGTATAGACTTGTTTTGCCCGGAACGCCGGCTGTCCCAATTCCTTGAGAACGGCGCCGATTTCCGGCTGCGTCATGGACTTCAGATTTTCGCTCATGCTTTCCTCCGCAGTCTGGCAATAAAGAAGCCATCTGTATCGTACTGCCCCGGGATCAATGCCAGCATTCCTGTTTCATTTTTGGGAAACACCGCCGGCAGTGCCAAGGGTTCTAGGAAAAAGTCATCATTGTCCCGCAAAAAGGCCTCCACGACCCCCTCATTCTCAGAGCGCACCAATGTGCAGGTAGAATAAAGCAGTGTGCCACCCTTTTTCACATAGCGGGCTTGATTTTTAAGGATCTTAAGTTGCAGCTCCGGTAAAGCAGCCATTTCGGCGATATTTTTATAGCGGATATCTGGCTTTTTCCGGATAATGCCATAGCCGGAGCAAGGCACATCGGCGATCACCGCGTCCATCGCTTCTTCCCATTCCGGGGAGAACTGGGTAGCATCCTGCTGCCGTGCCTGGATATTGGTAAAACCAAGGCGACGAGCGCCGTTTTGGATGATCGACACCTTATGTTCATGAACATCGCAGGAAGTGACGCTCCCCTTACCTGCCATAGCGATGGCTGCAGCGAAGCTTTTGCCGCCGGGGGCAGCGCAGCAATCCAGTACACGGAAATTCTCCTGTGGCAGCTGGGCGCAGCGGACACTTAAGCAAGCCGCCGCATCCTGGACATAGAACAGTCCCTCCTGGAAGGCGGTGAGCTTTTCTAAATTGCCGGTACCGGAAAGCACCAGACAGTCTGTCAGCCAAGGATGAGTCGTTACCGTCACATCCTCCGATAGCAGCTTCTCTGTCAATTCCTCTGCCGAGATCCGCAGGGTATTGACCTGCACCACCGTTTCCGGCATGGCATTGTTGGCCGCCAGCATGCTTTCCAAATGCTCCTGCCCCACATAGTCGCGAAGCAGATCGATCAGCTCCCCGGGGTGACTGTAGCGGTCCTCCAGGGAGGTGGGTTCTTTCAAAGTTCCTTTGGTACGCACCGCATTTCGCAGTACACCATTCACAAGACCGGAAGCAAACCGCTGCTTGGGGCAATACTTCTTTGCCAGTGTGACCGATTCATTCACCGCAGCAGAATCCGGCACTTTGTCCAGCCCGTAGATCTGGTACAGACCCAGATGGAGGATGTCCCGCACCACAGGGTGCAGATCCTTCAGCTTGCCGGTGAGCAGCTGCTTCAGATAAAAATCCAGGTAATTTCTGTTCTGTAGCACGCCGTAGGCAAGCCGGGTGGCCAGCGCCGCGTCCCGGCGGTCAAGCCGGTCTCTTATAATATATTCTTTCAGCACACCGTTGGACCATGCCCCCTGCTTGCGGCAGGCGACGAGCACATCCAGCGCCGTCTTTCTTGCGTTCATAATCAGATCTCCAGCGGGTGACCCCGGAAGTAATCCGCAGCACCCATCCGTTTGCCACCCTCTGCTTGCAAGGAGCGGATCTCCACCGCACCCTCGCCGCAGGCAACCACCAGTCCGGTCTTGGTCAGCGCCAGAATTTCACCCGGCTTGCCGTGACCGTCTGTGACGACTGTGGCATGGATCTTAAAATTGGTGCCTGCCAGCTCCGCTGTGGCAACCGGCCAGGGATGCAAGCCACGGACATGGTTGTGCACCTGCTGGGCAGTCTTTGTCCAGTCGATGGGGCTCATGGTCTTATCCAGCATGGGGGCGTAGGAAACGAAAGTCGGGTCTTGGACAGTCCGCTCCACTTCCCCCGCTGCCATGCGTCCCATGGTCTTGCTGAGTAGGTTAGCCCCCAATACAGCCAAACGGTCCAGCAGCTCTCCCGCTGTTTCATTTTCCCCAATGGGAGTCTTGGAAACATCGATGATGTCACCGGCATCCATCTCCCGGCACAGATACATGGCCGTCACGCCGGTTTCTTTCAGACCGTCCAGCACCGCCCACTGATAAGGCGCAGAGCCACGGTAGGCAGGCAGAACGCTGGCGTGGATGTTCACGCAGCCCTTTGCCGGAATATCCAGCACGCCCTGGGGCAGGATTCTGCCGTAAGCCACCACGGCGCAGACATCGGGCTGCAAGGCACGCAGCTGCTCCACCGTCTCCGCCTCCCGGAAATTTTCCGGCTGAAATACGGGAATGCCATGAGCCTGCGCCACCTCTTTCACGGGAGGCGCCACCAGCTTCATGCCCCGTCCCTTGGGGCGGTCCGGCTGGGTATAGGCAGCTACCACATTAAAGCCGTCTTCAATCAGTTTTTTCAGGCAGGTCGCCGCGATATCCGGCGTACCCATGAATACGATTCTCAAGCTTATCCCT
>JAZNJN010000118.1:0-3095 GCA_045578025.1 Faecousia sp.
CCCAGGTGTGGAGCGCGCCGGCAGTCAATCCGGAATTATCTTGTCTGAGATTTTCACTCATGGATAGATCTCCTTTCAGAAAAACCCTTCCCGCCGGAGATCCCGGCAGGAAGGGACTTCCTCATTTGTTGGGAATCAAAATCGCCACGCCGTAGGCAGGCAGCTGCAAGCTTGCACCGTCCATCGTCGGCTCGGTTTCGGCAACACTCAGCGTTGCGACCATGTGCCAATCTGCATAAGCAAACAGATCCACCTGCGCAGATTCTTCACTGATATTCATCAGAATGATGCAGCTTTCGTCGCCCCAGGTCTTCCTTTGGGCGCTGACACAGCCTTGATTCAACGCAGCCTCCGCTGCGACTCTGCCATGTGAGATCACAGGCAGGGCATTGCGGATGGCGATAGCCTGGCGATAGTAATTGTAGATAGAGTAGTCATCTTCCTTTTGCTCTGCCAGACTGCCAAAAATGTAGCTTTCCGGCAATTTGCAGCCGGGCGGAGTTTTCGTGGTGCCGTCATTTCGCTCCGCGTTCCAGTACATGGGCGCCCGCTTGGAGGGATCGTCGCCCGCGCCGGCAATCATGCCGATCTCTTCGCCATAGTAGACAAACACGCTGCCGCTCATGAACAGATTCATAGCACCCGCCAGCTTTGTCTGCTCCTCGCTGCGGTTGACGAATCCCGCGATGCGACCCACATCGTGGTTGGAAAGGAACGGTGCATCAATGTAGTTGGGATTGCTCCCAAGATATGCCTTGTCCGCCTTTTCCAACGCGGGGGCATAGGTGCTGACCACCTTGTCATTTCCCGCACCCCGCAGGACAGAAATGATCTTGCCGTTGGAATTTCCAAAGGGGTAATCGAAAATGGCAGTAATTCCGCTTTCATAATACCGGGTGATCTCCGAGAAGGAATCCCAGACCTCCGCTACCATGTAAGCACCGGGCTTGATACTTTCCGCAGTATCCTGCAGGAATTTCAGCACCTCGATATTCTTCTCGGTCTTTCCGGAATAAAATTCCTTGGCAGCATCCAGCCGGAATCCCGCCACACCTTTACCCAGCCAGAACTCCATGATCGCCTTGATCTCGGCTCGGACAGCCTGACTGCCCAAATTGAGGTCCGGCATATCACTGGAGAACATGCACTCATAGTAAAAACCGGTGCTGCCGATCTGGCGATAGCCTGTTGCAGCAGAGGTGCGCAGATTGTAGTAATCCACATAGGGACAAGCCCCGGAATCCAGTGTCTGCTCCGGTGTCACCGTGTACAGATACTTGGTCAGTTCCCGGAACCAGGGATGCTCCGACCCGGTGTGATTCACCACCAGATCCATGATCACCCGGATCCCCCGCTGCTCACATTCTGCGATCAGCGCATCAAAGTCCTCCATGGTGCCGTAATCCGGGTCGATGGCGTAGTAATCGGATACATTGTACTTGTGATAGGTAGTGCTGGGATGGATGGGCATCAGCCAGATGCCGCCGATCCCCATGGCTTCCAACTCCGGAAGCTTCTTAAGCACACCGTTTAAGTCGCCGATGCCGTCGCCGTCCGAATCACAGTAGGAATATACGAAGATCTCATACCATACCCGCTGGTCATCCTCCGGGCTTTCACCCAACTGGGCGATCTGTGCCAGACGATCTTCCACTTGAAAGCCTTCTTCCGCACAACCTGTCAAAATGGCAGAAACCATCAGCAAGCACAAGAAAAGTATTGCGATGCGTTTCATGGTATCAACCCTTCACAGAGCCGCTCATGGCCTCCTGATAGAACTTCTGGGTGATGATAAACAAGACGGAGATGGGGATTGCCACCAGCACCGCGCCGGCGCAGAACCGGACATACCACACATCCACATATTCCTTCTCCAGCATGCTGAACAGACCGATGGACACGGTAAAGTAGTCCGCATTTGCACGGGCGATGACCTTGGCGAACACGAAGTCCACCCAGGGGCCCATAAAGGAAGTGATGACCTGATACACGATCATAGGCTTACACAGGGGCAGGATGATCTTGGTAAAGCTCTGCCACTTGGTAGCGCCGTCCAGATATGCCGCCTCATCCAGCGCCTTGGGGATGGTATCCATATAGCCCTTCATCACGAAGAAGCCGGTACCCGCACCGGAGGAGAAGCAGATGATCATAGCAAGGGGGATCTTGTCGCCTTCTGTCAGGCCCAGCGCCTTCAGCAGGAAGTAGACCGCCATCATGGACATAAAGCCGGGGAATAGATTGATGACCATAGCCATGTTCATGTAGGGCTTGCGCAGCTTCCACTTGACCCGGCTGGTGCAGTAGGACACTGCCAGCACAAAGAAGGTGGAGATCACACAGCTGCAACAGGCAATCAGCAGGGTGTTCATGAACATCTTGGGGAAGTTCAGAACGGAGAAATCCGTAAACAGGGCAATGTAATTATCCAACGTATACTGCTTGGGGAAGAAGTAGTTGGTAAACTGACCGGGGCCGGGACGAAAGCTGTGCAGCACCAGCCACACAAAGGGAATCAGCCAGATCAGGCAGATCACACTGAGGAAAATGTAGGTTGCCACATCGCCGGCAATCCGCCGGGATCGCATACCGCCGCGGACTTTCACAGGTGTTTGCGTCTTAGCCATTATTTAAAGCCCTCCTCATCCTTGTAAGATCCACTGCTGCGGTAAGTCACCAGAGAAACCACGGACAGCACGATGAAGGTAAAGATACCCACCACCGCCGCCATGTCATACTTCTGCTGGTCAACGGACAGCTTGTACAGCCAGGTGACCAGAAGATCTGTGTCACCGGCAGAGTTGCCCACGCCCACCGGGTCGCCCCGGGTGAACAGATAGATAACATTGAAGTTATTGATGTTGCCGGTGAACTGGGTGATGAGGTAAGGTGTCATCACGAAGAGCATGTACGGCAGGGTGATCTTGCGGAACTGCTGGAAAGCATTGGCGCCATCGATCCGGGCAGCCTCATACTGCTCCGCAGGGATATTTTTCAGAATACCGGTCACCTGCATAATGGTATAGGGAATACCCACCCACAGGTTGACAATGATGACCAGCACCCGCGCCCAGGTGGCATTGGTCAGGAAGGGC
>JAZNJN010000119.1:0-17561 GCA_045578025.1 Faecousia sp.
AGAGGTGAACAAAATGGATTATTCAGTGCGGCGGGTAGTTTTGCAAGACCTTGACAGAATTTTGGAGATCTATGCCTATGCCCGCGCCTTTATGGCAGAAAACGGAAATCCCAATCAGTGGGGCAAGACCAATCCGCCTGCAGAGCAGCTGCTGGAGGACATCCGGCAGGGAAATCTCTATGCGGTGGCAAAAGACGGAAAGATCTGCGGCGTTTTTGCGTTTTTTCTGGGAGAAGATCCCACATATCGGGAGATCTATGAAGGTGCGTGGCTTTCGGATGCGCCCTATGGCACCATCCACCGCATTGCTTCCGATGGCAGCGGCGGCATTTTTCAGGCGGCATTGGCTTGGTGTAAAAAGCAGATCTCCCATATCCGGATCGATACCCACCACGATAACAAAGTCATGCAGCATGTGGTGGAAAAGGCGGGCTTTCAACGCTGCGGCATTATTTACATTACTGACGGTACACCCAGAATCGCCTATGAACTTCTGTAAAAAAGACCGGCATCATAAGATGCCGGTCTTTTGTTATACGATTCGTTTTATGCCGTAGTAACGGGGCGCCCAGTAGGTGTTGTCCATAGAGGAAATAATTACGCCCTTACTGGAAGATGCGTGGATAAACTGGTTGTTACCCACATAGATGCCCAGGTGGGAGATGCCGGTGGTGTAGGTGTTTGTAAAAAATACCAGATCACCGGGTTTTAAGTTTGCCTTTGATACGGAAGTGCCCACATTCCACTGCTCCTTGCTGGTGCGGGGTAGGGTAATGCCGTGGAGACCAAATACATACTTGACAAAGCCGGAGCAGTCAAAGCCGCTGGGCGTATTGCCGCCCCAGAGGTAGGGAACGCCGATGTACTGTTTGGCTGTTGCCACGATTTTTTCACCAGTGGCGGAAGGCGCAGAGCCGTTCAGTGCAGAGGCGCTGGGGGTGACACCGGTGGATTTGCCGCCGATGAAGAACTTCGGCTTGTTGGGGGAATCGGCATTTTCATATGGGATCTCGGTCAGGTCCAGATAATCGCTGCGGATATAGCCGATGGCGTTTCCGTAGATCACCTTAAACCACTGATTATTAATACCGATGATATAGGCTCTGTCGTTAAGATTTGCCTGAGCAACAATAGAGTTGCCGGTACCGGGGCCGCTGCGGATGTTGACTCTGGAGCCATTTACTCGTCCATAACCCAATTCCGCATTTTCCTGTGCGGTGAAATTCAGATAATCTCCATGCATATAGCCGGTACGCAGATTGTAGTTTACTCTGTACCATTGCCCGACCTTGCCAAGCACTACCACAACTTCGTTTTTGCCGGCATAGTCCAGGGTAGAAGTGGAGCTGCTGGCTCCGCTGCGCAGCCGCAAAGCGGATGCGTTCACAAAGGCGATGCCGGTTTTCAGTTCGCCGCCGGCGGCTTTTGCTGCCGGTGCACAGATGCCGATAAACAAAAAAAGTGCCAGCGCAAGGCTGGCAACACGAATAGATGCTTTCATACGATGCCCTCCGTCTTACTAAAGAATTGTTACTTGCCTGCCAGAGCACGCTCCAGCCATACACAGCCAAAATCCAAAGCGGTGTACAAGCCGTCCTTTTCGCTCTTCTTTACCACCCGGTCACGGCTCTTCGCCGCGGGGTCGGTCAACTGAAGCTGAACAGAAACCTTGGATGCCACATCCAGGTCGCCGACCTTCTTGGTCTCCAGAACCTGGAGCATGACGATGTGGGAATCTGCCATGGAACCGTAGTAGATCAGGTTATCCTTCCGCATCAGCGGATGGCCCTTATACATCAGAACTGCATTTTCGTCTGCCATTTCGGTTACCTCCTGTAAAGATTGTAATCAAATTGTAACACTTTGTAACCTTTGTGTCAATTGCCGGAGGCCATTTCCCAGAAATTGGCAGGCCGCGGACAAATGCTTGCGCTTGGATTTTGTAAGACGGAGGGGGAAGTATGAAATTATGGTTTCAAAGTTAAAAAGTGTTGAAAAAGAGGCTTTTGCTGTGGCAAAAGCCTCTTGCCGTAGATAGGGTATCAGGTCAGGTAGCTGCGGACCAATTCCTGCAGCAGCTCGTCCCGATCCAGCTTGCAGATCAGCCGGCGGGCATTGTTGTAATTGGTGATATAGGTGGGATCTTCTGTCAGCAGATAGCCCACGATCTGGTTCACAGGGTTATAGCCCTTTTCCTGAAGAGAATCGAACACAGTCCGGAGAATGAGCCGCATATTCTCTTTATCATCGCTGGGAATGGTGAATTTCAAGGTGCTGTTATCCGTCATCGTATCGACCTCCTTGTGAGAATATTGGTATTATAGCCCAAATTTTGCCCGCTGTAAAGACCTGAAATGAATTTTTTTGTGAACAGATGTTTAAGGTCTGTCTGAAAACGCCCATACACCCAAGCAGCGGGCTTTATTCCGCTGTGCTGCGCCATTTCTCCTTGAAATACACAAAGTATTCCTGCGAAAAAATGACTTGCACAACGAAATAATCCCTCACTGTTGGTCATATTTTCGTTATTCAGATAGACCTTACCGAAGGACGGCGTTCAGCTTTTCCTTCAGTGCGGCAAGCACCTTGTTCATCACGCCTTCGGAGTCTGCATCGGTCAGAGTCCGGTCATCGGCCCGGAGCTCCAGAGAGAATGCCATGCTCTTCTTGCCCTCGGGCACACCGGTGCCGCGATAGATATCAAAGAGCTTCACGCCCCGCAGCAGCTTGCCGGCAGCGGCGGTGATCACGTCCTCCGCCTGGGCAACAGTGACTGCCTCGTCGCAAATCACAGACAGGTCACGGCTGACGGTGGGATACTTGGGCAGGGGGGTGTAGGTGGGCTCGGGAAGCTGCAGTTCAAAGAGCTTGTTGAAGTTCAGCTCCGCGCAGTAGACCTCGCAGTCCAGACCGTAGTTTGCCGCCACCAGAGGATGGATCTGCCCCATATAGCCCAGCTCCACGCCGTTCATGCTCACCATGGCGCAGCGACCGGGGTGGTAGGTGGGGTTGTCCTTCACGGCAGTATAGGATGCCTTGGGGAGGCGCAGACCTGCAAAGATGGCCTCCACTTCGCCCTTCAGGGTGAAGAAGGTCTCGCCGGCGCCATAAGTGCCAAGCATCAGCATCTTCGGCTCTTCCGGCAGGATCTGGCCCTCTACGGGCAGATAGATCTTCGCCAGCTCATAGAGCTTTGCAGAGCGGTTGTGATAGGCGTTGTTCCGGCTTAAGATGTCCAGCATGGAGGGAACAGCGATGGTACGCATGATGGAGGTGTCCTCGCCCAGAGGATTCTGGATCTTCATAGCGCTGCGCAGGGGAGAGTCCGCATCCAGCCGAATCTGGTCAAAGATGGTGGGAGAAACGAAGGAGTAGGTGATGATCTCGCTGTAGCCCAGGCTGCGGCACAGAGCGCCTGCCTTGGTTTCTGCCATCATATAGGGGCTGTAGCCGCCCTGGGTGGAGGTCTTAAAAGCGGTGGTGGGGATCTCGTTGTAGCCGTAGGAGCGGCCCACTTCCTCCGCAATGTCCGCCATTAAATTCAGGTCGGGACGGAAAGAGGGAACTTTGATGGTGTCGCCATTCACTTCGATCTCTAAGAGGTTCAGATACTTGACCATTTCCTCCTTGCTGATATCAGTGCCCAGCAGGCGGTTGATCTTCTCCGGCTCCAGAGCTACCGTTCTGGGAGCGGGGACATAGTTGATGATATCGATGGTGCCGTCCAGCACATCACCGCACTGCAAAAGCTCTACCAGCTCACAGGCCCGCTGCACAGCAGGCAGAGTCATCATGGGATCCAGATTCTTCTCGAACTTACCGGAGGACTCGGTACGCATACCCAGCGCCAGCGCGGTCTGGCGGATGGAAGTGCCGTTGAAGTTTGCAGACTCAAAGACCTCGGTGGTGGTGTCGTCGAGGATCTCAGAGTTCTCACCGCCCATGATACCGGCAAGGCCAATGGGCTTATTCTCATCGGCGATCACCAGCATACCGGGTTTCAGATTCCGGACATTGCCGTCCAGAGTGGTGAGGGTCTCGCCCTCCTCGGCTTCCCGGACGACGATCTTGCCGCTGCCCACATAGCGGTAGTCAAAGGCGTGCATGGGCTGGCCGTACTCCAGCATCACATAGTTGGTGATGTCCACGATGTTGTTGATGGGGCGCACACCGTTGGCGCGCAGCCGCTGACGCAGCCACTTGGGGCTGGGTGCGATCTTTACATTGGCCACCATACGGGAGGTATAGCGGTTGCAAAGCTCGGTAGCGGGGACTTCCACATCCAGCTTGTCGTACATACAGCCGGCATCGCTGCCCTGGACGACAGGCTCGTGGTGCTTCATCTCCATGCCGAAGGCGGCAGCGGACTCTCTTGCCAGACCGATGATGGAGTAGCAGTCGGGACGGTTGTTGGTGATCTCAAAGTCCACGATGGTATCGTCGTTGCCGATGACCAGATTAACATCGTCGCCCACCTTGCAATCCTCATTGTTGAGGATCCAGATGCCATCGAGAATGGCATCGGGGAAGTCGTTCAGGGTAAGACCCAGTTCCTCAAGACCGCAGAGCATGCCGTTGGAGACCTCGCCACGGAGCTTGCCCTTGGTGATGTGAACACCGCCGGGGAGCCAGGAGTTGTGCAGGGCGACGGGGACCAAATCGCCCTCGCTGACATTCTGGGCGCCGGTGACGATCTGGATGGGCTCGCTGTCGCCCACATCCACCTGACAGACCCACATATGGTCGGAATTTTCGTGGCGGACGATGGAAACCACCTTGCCCACCTTGACATTCTTAATTTCTGCGTCGAGGCGCTCCCAGGTTTCTACCTTCTGGCCGAAGACAGTGAGCTTTTCTACATATTCCTTGTCGGATACAGAGGACAGATCCACGAATTCCTCATGCAGCCATTTTCTGTTGAGCTTCATAATCTATCCCTCCTTAGAATTGGTTCAAGAACCGAATGTCGTTGTCGAAAATCAGCCGCAGGTCATTGATCCGCAGGCGACCCATGGCCATACGCTCCAGACCCATGCCGAAAGCGAAGCCGGAGTACTTTTCGGGGTCAATGCCGCAGTTGCGGAGTACATCGGGGTGAACCATGCCCGCGCCCAGCAGCTCGATCCAGCCTTCGCCGTGGCAGGTGGAGCAAACATTGCCGTCCACCTCGCCGGTGCCGTGGCACTTGTGGCACTGCATATCCATTTCGCAGGAGGGCTCGGTGAAGGGGAAGTGGTGGGGACGGAACCGCATCTCGGAGTCCTCGCCGTAGATCTTCTTCATAATGGTCACCAGTGCGCCCTTCAGGTCGCCCATGGTGATGTGCTCACCCACCACCAGACCCTCGATCTGATGGAACATGGGAGAGTGGGTGGCATCCGCCTCGTCCTTACGGAACACCCGGCCGGGAGCCAGCATGCACAGAGGGGGCTTGTGGTTTTCCATATAGCGGATCTGCATGGGGCTGGTCTGCGTCCGGAGCAGAACACTGTCGTCATCGTTAAAGTAGAAGGTGTCGGAGCGGTCACGGGAGGGGTGACCCTCTTCAATGTTCAGCCGGGTGAAGTTGTAGCTTGCCAGCTCCACTTCGGGGCCGTCCACAACCTGATAGCCCATACCCACGAACATATCCTTGATCTCCTGCAGCACCATGTTCATGGGGTGCTGGTGACCCATCTGCACGGTTTCGCCGGGGATGGTCACATCGATGGCCTCGCTGATAAGCTTCTTTTCCAGCAGCGCAGCGCCCATGGATGCCTTGCACTCTTCCAGCTTTGTCTCGATCTCGGCACGGACAGAGTTTGCCAGCTGACCCATAACGGGGCGCTCCTCAGCGGAAAGCTTGCCCATCATCTTCAGCACAGCAGTCAGCTCGCCCTTCTTGCCCAGCCACTTGACACGCAGCTCCTCCAGCGCAGCAGGGGAGTCTGCTTCGCTCAAGGAAGCCAGCGCCTGCAGCCGGATATTTTCCAGTTGTTGCTTCATGTTATTTCCTCCTAAAAAGGTGAATGTACAAAGTTTTGACGGCACTGCCAGCAAAATAAAAAATCCTTCCATCCCGTATCGGGACGAAAGGCATTCCTTCCGCGGTACCACCCGCAATTCGCCGCTAAAGCGGCGCGCTTTTCAGATGCAGACACATCCAAGACCTCTAACGCAGTCACCCGGCTGTTCCTACTGTGATTTCAGACAGCAGCTCCCGGGGGAAAGCCCAATACTGCACATAAGCGGCTCCCACCATCCCGCATTCGCTGAAGTAAGTGTTCCCAGTACAAGGCGACCCGATCATCGCTTTTTCTATATCATGTGGAATATTAACATATACACCGGGAAAATGCAAGCATTATTTCCGGAAAAACGCCCCAATTCTTGACGGAAACCGGGGGGATATGCTACGATTGCCATAGAAATGAGGTGTTACCATGGAGATTTTGGAACTAAACAGGGAAAAGGTGCTCTCTATTCTGCCTGAGCGGCAGGTTGATGCCCACAAAGGGGACTTTGGTCGGGTCTTGCTGCTGTGCGGAAGTCTAGGCTACACCGGTGCGGCGGCGCTGGCGGCAATGGGCGCACTGCGCAGCGGTGCGGGACTGGTCTTTTTAGGCGTACCCCAGAGCATTTACGCCATCGAGGCAGTAAAGTTGACGGAGCCAATCGTGTTCCCCTTGAGGTCGGAGGATGGAAAGCTGAGCATGGATGCCATTCCGGAAATTCTGGAACGGCTGCCACAGATGGATGCTGTTCTCGTCGGCTGCGGACTGGGTCAGTCCGAGGGAACATTGGCGGTGGTGAAAGCGGTGCTGCAGGCAGCCAAATGTCCGGTAGTTCTGGATGCGGACGGCATAAATGTACTTGCCCGGCATAAGGATATACTGCGCGAAAGGCACTACTGCACGATCCTCACACCCCATGCCGGTGAATTCTCAAGACTGCAGCCCCAAGCGGGGCAGGACAGAGTATCCTCCGCGGTGGACTTCGCCCGGGAATACGGCTGCATTCTGCTGCTGAAAGGCCACAAAACGGTGATCACCGATGGGGAAGAATGTTATGTAAACAACACAGGCAATCCCGGAATGGCAGTTGGCGGCAGTGGAGATGTCTTGGCGGGTATGATCGCCAGTCTGCTGGGGCAGGGGATCCAGCCATTAAAAGCCGCAGCTTGCGGCGCATGGTTGCACGGGGCTGCCGGGGATGTGTGTGCAGAGGAGATCGGGCAGTACGGTATGCTGCCCAGTGATATGCTGGAGGTGCTTCCGCGACTTTTTATGACGGAAACAATCCTTTGACCGTCTGCGGCCGCCGCTGGCTCTTTTGACCCAACTGTGCAGATTTCAAGCCTTGAAATACACAAAGTATTCTTGCAACTTGAAATCCTTCATTTGTGCCAAAACTGCTCGGCAGCAGCTCTTGCCGGTCAAAGTCTTGCTTCCTTAAAGGAATGATTTTATGAAACGAATCATTGCAATCCTTTGCCTGCTTACGCTGCTTGCCGGTTGTGCGGGGGCGGGGAATGAACTGGACCGGGCCATGGCGCTGCGGGCGAAGATGCTGGCCCAAGGGGTCAGCTTTGACGCGGAGATCACCGCGGATTATGGGGATAAAACTTATCAGTTCACCATGGAATGTCAGGCGGACAGCCAGGGAGAACTGACATTCACCGTAAAAGAGCCCCAGTCTATTGCCGGGATCACCGGCAAGCTGTCCGCCTCCGGGGGAAAACTGACCTTCGACGATAAGGCGCTGGCCTTCGGTCTGTTGGCAGACGACCAGATCACCCCGGTATCTGCCCCATGGATCTTGCTCCGCACCTTGCGCAGCGGGTATCTGACCTCCTGCGGTTTAGACGGCGGTGTGGTCCGGGTGGCAATCGACGACAGCTATGAAGAAGATGCCTTGCATCTTGATATTTGGCTGGATGAAAATGATCTGCCTCAGCGAGGCGAGATCTTGTGGAAAGGAAGAAGAATTCTGTCGGTGAATGTCAAAAACTTCCGCTTTGTGTAACTTCCGAGGGAAACTCGCATAGGATATTTTACAGGTGCTGCCGTATAATCTTCCATTGTGCGTGGGACAATAGAATCAGCCGCGTTACATATGGAGAAAGATCTGGTAGCGCCGGTAAGATTTCTTCGGAGTGTGAAACACATGGAAGCATCCGTCAAGCGGGGAGATATCTTTTACGCGGATCTGTCGCCGGTGGTGGGCAGCGAGCAGGGCGGCACCCGGCCGGTACTGAT
The DNA here is from genome assembly GCA_045578025.1 of Faecousia sp. GTDB lineage: Bacteria > Bacillota > Clostridia > Oscillospirales > Oscillospiraceae > Faecousia. The sequence continues at coordinate 8,238 of JAZNJN010000119.1, forward strand.
CGTCCAGAACGATACCGGAAACCGTCATTCCCCCACGGTCATTGCTGCAGCCATCACCAGCCAGACGGGAAAGGCAAGGCTCCCTACCCACATCAACATACCCGGCGGAAGCGTGGGGTTAAGTAAGGATTCTGTAATTCTGTTGGAGCAGATCCGCACCATCGACAAGCGCCGGCTGCGGGAGCACATGGGGCATCTGGATGAAGACCATATGGCCCAGGTGAACGATGCCATCGCAGTCAGCTTTGGACTGCAAAACGGTTTATTATGAATAAGACCCCCTTTGCCGCATAGTCTTGTGGCAAAGGGGGGCGTTCATTTTATGGAGAGGACATATCCGATCCTGCTGGGAGGAGAACCCATAGGACAGGCCAGTGTGGAGAAACGGGGACTATACTATCATTTTTCCTGCAAGTGTGATTTAAGCGGTGAGGTAATCTATCGTATTACCGTACAGACCGGGGAGAAAGCAGAAAATTTAGGCATTCCGGTGCCGGAGGATGATCTGTTTACCCTGACCGCAAAGCTGCCGGTGAGCCGCTTTGGGGAAGGGGACATGGTATTCCGGGCAGTGCCCCGGCATACACAGTTGGAAGGGAAGTTTATTCCATTGTCTCCGGATAGCCCATTTCCTTACCTGACAAGGCTGCAAAATGCCTTTCTGGAAAGGAGAAACGGCCAACTGGGCGTTGTCCTGCGGGATTAGGTGTTGTGGTTGATAACAGTCTCTGGGATCTGATATACATCAAGACTCAGCAGGAAAGAGAGGACATTTGTCTCTGTGGAAAAGGAGGATGAAACTAATAACCGCTGCTGCATGAGCTTTACAGCTTCAGAACCGCGTTTTTCCAGCTCTGCCAAAGCAGGGTAAGCTTCCTTACATTGGTTATAATATTCCACTGTGAGCATGACACTGCTGTAAGGAGAGGCATAATTGGCAAGCGCAGGGATCTGCACCACATAGTCGATCAGTTCTTCAGTAGTCATTTTTGCTGCTTCCGATGCGCTGACAGAGCGCAGCCCTATATAGATAGGGGTGGATTGGAAGTAACCAAGGTACGGCACATCTGTTGCGGTTTCCGCCTCTTTTGGGGAGAGCAGATGGTTGGTGAAATACCCGCCGGCAAATCCCAAGGCAAGAAGACCGGCAGCGATGCCTGCGCGGACGGCTGTTTTTCCGGCAGAGGACAAAGATTTTCGTTCCGGTTGCGTATGAGATGCCTGCCCTTCCGGCTCAGACTGCCAGATCCCACCGTTGCAGCTTATGGAAATATCCAATTCCACGGGACAGTGGTCAGAGCCGAGGATATTACTGTGAATGGGAGTGCGGTAGATCTGATCTTTCAGCCGGTCGGATACCACAAAATAGTCGATCCGCCAGCCTGCGTTATTCTGCCGGGCGTTGAACATATAGCTCCACCAGGTGTAGCAGCCTTCTGCGTCCGGATGCAGATAGCGGAACGTGTCTGTAAAACCGCTGTCCAACAGTCTGCTGAAGGCGGTTCGCTCCTCGTCAGAGAAGCCGGCGTTGCCCCGGTTGCTGGCGGGATTTTTCAAGTCGATGGGATTGTGGGCAACATTCAGATCGCCGCAGAGAATGACCGCTTTTTTGCTGTCCAGTGCCATCAGGTATTCCCGGAAGGCGTCTTCCCATTTCAGTCGGTGATCCAGCCGGGCAAGACCCCGCTGGGCATTGGGGGTATAGCAGGTGACCAGATAAAACTCGGGATATTCCAGTGTGATGACTCTGCCTTCTGTGTCTAGTTCCGCAACACCGATGCCGTAGCAGACGCTCTGGGGCGTATGCTTGGTAAAGATAGCCGTTCCGGAGTAACCCTTTTTCTCTGCAGAGCACCAATACTGCTCGTAGCCCGGCAGATCCAGCTGGATCTGGCCCGGCTGCAGTTTTGTTTCCTGTAGGCAGAAAAAGTCGGCATTCATATCATTGAAAAAATCCAGAAAGCCTTTTTGCACACAGGCCCGCAGACCGTTGACATTCCAGGATATGAATTTCATAGGGGAGCCTCCTTTATCAGTTTGGTTCAATGGCGACGCGGTAGTCATCCAGCAAGACGATGTCCTTTACCGCCATGGTGACCGTCTTGCTTCCGTCCAGTAATGTGGACTGGGTACGGACGGAAAGCTGCTCTGTGCCGATCAGTTCACAGACGGTTAGTGTCAGACAGGCGCAGGCAAGGGTCAGATCCAAACCGCTGAGGGTGGAAAAGAAATCGCTGAGCACCAGTGTTGCCGATGTGCCGTCAATTTTAAGGTCTACTACGGAAATGCCGGAGGGGAAGGTACGCTGCAGAACTTCGTCATTGGGCCCTTTCAAATATTGACCGATCAGGTAGGGGTAGTCCTCCTGATGCCCCTGGGCTTCCCCAAGCTCCTTGGAAATGGCAGCATCGCTGTGGGCAGGATCTTTTTTGCGGTAATAGAAGTTAACGGGATCTTGAATATCAGTATTTTTCCGGGCGCAGGCAGCGAGGGGGAGGAGCAGAAGAAAAACAAGAACGATGCACACTATTCGTCTCATAACTGTTCCTCCTCTGTGTCAAAGATAGGGAATGCAACAGTAAATACTGATCCCTGCCCGGCTTTGCTTTCCACGCGGATGCTGCCTTGATTGCGTTCCACCAGACTGCGCACAATGGCAAGACCCAGACCGCTGCCGCCGGATTTCCGGGAGCGGGCTTTGTCCACCCGGTAAAAGCGTTCGAAAACATGACTCACCGCATCCTCGGGGATACCAACGCCGGTATCCCGGAAGCAAAGGATGGCGTTATCTGCCTCCCGGGAAAGGGAGATGGTCAGTTTTCCGCCGGGAACATTGTACTTGATGCCGTTTTCCGCCAGATTAAAGGCAATCTGGTATAGGTCATCTTCCAAAAACAGCACAGGACTGTCATCTTTGATGTCCAGCTCAATGGAGACCTGGCTCTTTTCCGCAATGCCCCGGAGCATCCGCGCCACTCGTTCCAGCGTGGGCGCCAGATAGACGATCTCACAGTCACCGTCCTGCTGGCTTTCCACCCGGGACAGCGACAGCAGCTTCTGGCTCATGGCATTTAAGCGGTCAGCTTCCTTGCCGATGTCGCCCACGAATTCCCGTACGGTGGGCATATCCACATCATTTTGCAAAATGGAATCCGTCAGCAGCTTGATGGATGCCAGCGGCGTTTTGAGTTCATGGGAGGCGTCGGATACGAACTGGCTGCGCTTGTTTTCTGAGGTCTGCAGCTTTTCTGTCAGATCGTTAAATTCGTCGCCAAGGAAGGTCAGCTCATCCTTGCCACCCATGGTGACCCGGTGAGAATAATCGCCCTCCCGGATGATCCGCATGGAGGTGAGAATCCGCCGCAGCCGCTTGGAGAAACGGGAGGAAAAGGCAACAGAGAACAAAATAACGATCAGTTCGAGAATCAAAGTGATGGTGAGGATGTTGGACTGCAGAGATTGGAGCAGCGCGCCCTGGGCAGTGTTGTATTCCGTCATGTATACGCAGCCAATCAGCGTGCCATAGGAAATGACAGGTACAGCTGCCCGGGAGAACATGGCGCCGTCGTGGTACTGCCAGGTAAAGACATTTTTGCCCGCCATGGCGCTGACGATCTCCGGCAGCAGCACGTAAGTACCCAGCGCGGAGCCTTCTGTCAAGGAGTCATAGATAGCCAGACCCGACTGATCGGTAATGATCATCCGGGTGACCCGCAGACTTCCCAGTTCTGCCACCGTGGCCGCGGCGGTAGAGGGATTCAAAACCTCCAGATTGGCAATTTCCGAGGAGGCAAGCAGACAACGCTCGATCATGGAGGTCTGCTTATCCTGGTAGAACAGCTTTTGGCTGGCTCCGGAGGAATAGATATTCAAAAACAGCAGTACTATGAAGGTGATGCAAATATAGATCAAGGCATACCGCATCTGGGTATTGCCGTACTGACGGCGCAGTTTAGTTTTCTTTTCGGAAATAATAGCCAACGCCCCACTTCGTCATAATATAGTTGGGTTCTGCCGGGTTTTCCTCCAGCTTTTCCCGCAGCCGGCGGATGTGGACATCCACGGTCCGGATGTCGCTGCGGTATTCATAGGTCCATATGGTATCCAAGAGTGCTTCCCGGGAGTATACCCGGTTGGGGTTGCGCATTAAAAATTCGATGACGTCGAATTCCTTGGCGGTCAGTTCTGCGGGGATTCCGTTACGGTATGCATTTCTGCCGTTTAAATCCAGAGTGATCGTGCCGATGGTCAGGGTGTTCTCCGCAGACTTCTTTTCAGCAGTACCTGCCCGGCGGAGCAACGCCCGGATACGGGCTTTCAGCTCCAGAATATTAAAGGGTTTCGTCAGATAGTCATCGGCGCCATGATCAAAGCCCATCAGCTTGTCCATATCATCAGCCTTGGCGGTCAGTAAAATGATAGGCACATTGGAGAACTCCCGGATCTTGGAGCAGGCGGTAAGACCGTCCATTTCCGGCATCATCACATCCAGAATGATAAGATCGGGATTGCTGCTGCGGGTAGCCTGTACCGCTTCCAGACCGTTGAAGGCGGTCAGGACTTCGTAACCCTCGTTCTGCAAATTAAAGCGAATGCCCTTGACGAGCAACTCCTCATCGTCTACAACCAGTATTTTCATGACTTATCCTCCTACTGTGATCAGATCTAAAATGTCTTCCAGCCTTTTCGCACCGATGCCATCCACATTTGCAATATCCTGAACGGTCTGAAAGTTACCGTTTTCCTCCCGGTAATCTACGATTCGCTGGGCTATGACCGATCCAATTCCGGGAAGCGTTTGGAGCTCTAAGACGGTAGCGGTGTTGATATTTATAAGCGCCCCATTTTCCTCGGATGAGTGAGGCAGGGAGGTGGTCAGATCGGAAGTGTGCTTGGGTAGTGTGGTTTCATCCGCGGGGTAAGATAAGGAAATGCCTGTGCGGTTTGCGTTCCGACCGATAAACAGACCGGCGGTGAATGCCAGGGATACGCAAAGGATCAGCACCAGCCAGAATATGCCTGTATTTTTCATTGTGGGCGATCCTCCTGCATTGACTCCGCCTGAAAAAGCTGATATAATAACACAAAATTATTATACACGGTTTTTTCCTGCCGGACAAGTCCGGTGTTGGAATATAGGGGTAGAAATATGAAAAAAATCAGGGCAATTTGCCTAATTATCGCACTGATACTGGTTTTTTCCGGTATGATTCCGGCAGCAAATGCGGATACGGTGGATCAGTCTGTTCTTAGCGGCTGTCACAGTGTGAATGCTGCCATGCAGCTCAGCGACGGTGGCAAGCCGGCGGAGACCTCCAAGGCGGTCATTATTTATGAGCTGACCAGCGATACTATGATCTATACCTGGAATCCGGATGGCCGGATATATCCTGCCAGTATGGTCAAGCTGATGACCGCCCTTGTGGCGCTGGAGAATGGCGAGCTGACAGATAAAGTTACTGTAACCAAGCGGGCGCTGAACAATGTAGCTATCGGCTCTGTCAGTGCAGGTCTGGTGGCGGGCGAGGAGCTGTCCCTGGAAGCACTGCTTTACAGTATGATGGCAGCATCTGCCAATGATGCTGCGGTGGTCATCGCGGAGCATATCGGCGGCACCCAGGACAATTTCATCAAAATGATGAACGAGCGGGCAGCGGCGTTGGGCTGCACCGGCACCAATTATACCAACGCCCACGGTCTGCATGATGAGCAGACCTATACCACTGCCCGGGATATTTGCCGAATTTTGGATGTGGCGCTGGAAATTCCGGAATTCAAGGCAATGTTCCAGGCAAAATCCTACACCATCCCTGCTACCAACAAAAGTGAAGAGCGGCTGGTGCTCACCAGCAACCATATGATGAGCACGGATACTGTGAAAAAGTATTATGATGCCCGGGTCACCGGCGGCAAGACCGGTGCTACCGATGAAGCGGGAAGATGCCTGGCGGCAACTGCTGAGGGCGGCGGCATGGAGCTTTTAACCATCGTCATGGGCGCAGAGCCTACCTATGAGGCAGACGGTCTTTCCTTGCGGAGATTTGGCAGTTTTGAGGAGACCAGAGCGCTACTTGACTATGCCTTCCAGAATTTTGAGTACCGCAAGGTCCTCTATGAGGGGCAAGCCATTGCCCAGTATCCGGTGGAGGGCGGCACGAACAGTGTGGTTGCCCAGCCGGTAAAGACAGCATCTACCGTTTTGCCGGTGGAGCTGGATGAAAGCAAGCTGACATGGATCTATAACGATACCGCCGGCACATTGGCAGCACCTATAGAACAGGGACAGGTCCTTTCCAATGTGCAGGTTTGGTATGGCTCGAAGTGCCTTGCCCAGTCGGATTTGGTGGCGGCAAATGCTGTGCCCCAATGGCAGGCACCTACCGTGCCGGAGGATATCCGTCATGAGGAGGATGCCGGAAGCTGGAAACTGTTGGGCATCGTGATCGGCATTCTTGCCGGGATCGGTGTATTGGTCGTGTTGGGTATTCTGGCAAGCCGGTGGATCCGGAAAGCATCCCGTGCTGCCCGCCTGCGCAGAAGACGGGAAGGCAGACGGAGGAGTCGTTGATATGGGCAGTTGGGAAGAATTGCAAAGTGCATGCTTGAATTGCAATCGCTGCAGTCTGTGCCAACGGCGCACCAATGTGGTTTTTGGCGTTGGCAATAAAGAAGCGGATGTGATGTTCGTGGGGGAAGGCCCCGGCGAGCAGGAGGATCTGCAGGGTGAACCCTTTGTGGGCGCTGCAGGAAAGCTGCTGGACGAAATGCTGTGCATTATCGATCTGGACAGATCAAAGAACTGCTATATCGGCAACATTGTCAAGTGCCGCCCGCCCGGAAACCGGGATCCCCAGGAGGACGAGCAGGAGGCTTGTATTGGATATCTGCGGGAGCAGATCGCGTTGGTGAAGCCGAAGATCATCGTGTGTCTGGGCAGGATCGCAGCCATGAAGCTGATCCGTCCGGACTACCGGATCACCCGGGAACATGGCCAATGGGTGGAAAAGGACGGGGTTTGGATGACTGCCATTTATCATCCCTCTGCGCTGTTGCGGGATGCAACAAAACGCCCGGAAACCTTTTCCGATCTGCTCTCCATCCGGGAGAAGATTCGGGAATTGAATGCGTCTATCTAAAAAACCTGCTCTTTCGAGCAGGTTTTTTCAAAATCTGCGTAACATTTTCCCCCGAAAGCGGAGTACATAGGTGAAAGGAGGTGCTGCAAGGATGCACGACAGCGAAATTATCTCCCTGTTTTTCGATAGATCAGAGCAGGCAATCTCTGCACTGGACCGTAAGTACGGATCGGTTTGCACTCGCACGGCCAACAATATTCTGGGCGATCGGGAAGATGCGGAGGAATGTGTCAACGATGCATACTTAGGTGTGTGGAACGCCATACCGCCCGAGAGACCGGATCCGCTGCGGACCTTCGTGCTGCGGATCGTGCGGAATCTGTCCATCAAGCGGCTGCAGTACAACCGCGCGGAAAAGCGCTCGGGCAATTATCAGGAATGCTACGAAGAGCTTAGCGGCTGCATCACCAGTCCGGATACGCCGGAATCCGTCTATGAAGCCAGACAGCTTACCCGATACATAGAAGATTTTTTGTCCGGCCTAAGCAGCACAAACCGCCACCTGTTTGTCCGCCGCTATTGGTACATGGATTCTATCCGCGGGTTGGCGGTGGGCGTAGGAATGACGGAGGGCGCGGTCCGCACCCGGCTTTCCCGTCTGCGGCAGCAGCTCAAGGAGGAATTGGCAGAAAGGGGGATTATGCTATGACACCGGAAAAACTGCTGGAGGCTATTGGCGATATCGATGATTCTTTTATCGAGGAATCTGCCGGTAGACGACGGAAATTCTTTGGTGGCAACTGGGGACTTGTGGCGTCGGCGGCTTGCCTGTGCTTGCTGATCGGCGGTGTGATCTTCCTGCATAATGCGGGGTGGATGCCCTATTTCCCTGGCCCGACTCAGAATACCGAGCCGCCTGTGACCACCACAGATCCCACGGAAACCACCCAGCCGACACAGCCGCTGATGCGTCCCAGTGTGGAAGAATTCTTTGCAGATAGGGACAACTGGCAAAACCATGTGATTTTAGTTAGCTTCTCTGAGCCCGGGGATGTTCACATCCCTTATCTGTTCAGTCGCCCCATTGACGGTGAGAGTACGGAGCCTACGGAACTGGAAAGGGAGCTGCTGCCGGAACTGATGGAACGGTATGACCCGCTCCTGCTTTTCCGTGCCACAAAAGAACAGATGGATGAAGTCCTGCTGGCGTACTTCAACATAACCACAGATCAGCTTGCACCGGATTGGGAAAATGGTTTTACATATCTCGAAGAAACCGGGTGTTACTACACGCTTGTATCCAGAAACAATGGATACCATGTCAGCATTGACCGGACGGAGGAATGTGATGATGGCACGGTGTTGATGTACTACACGCTGGGCAATAATCCGGATGCGGAGCCTGACATGGTAGCGCGTCTTCAGCCCCATGATACCGGTTATTACCTCCTCTCCAACGAGAAATATGTGGACAATACCGGAAAGACCGAGGAGCAGGTGTTCTTTGAGCAGATGTTTGGAGATTATCAAAGCTGGTATAACCGCGCATTGACTTGTGAGTTTGATAATCCGGTGCAGCTGAAATTGTTGTCCTTTTTCTATTGCGGCTTCCCGGATGAGAGCCGGAGACCCACAGCAGAGGAATGGGAACAGTTAAAGGATAGGCAGGGATTTAATGAAAACTATGACCTGATGCGGTTGCCGGAACACAAAATGGATCAGGTGCTGAGAGAGTATTTTGGCATTACGCTGGATGATATTCCGGCTGAGGGCTTTGCGGGACTTACCTATCTGGAATCCACGGACTGTTGGTACTTTATGACCACCGGCTGGCTCGGCGTTGAAAGCATTAGAGCATTGACGGTAGAGGAGCTTGACAATGGCACGGTGCGTGTGCGCTATGATGCGGATTATTGGGGCATTTTTAATGTAACACTTCGGCTCTACGGTGACGGTTATAACATTCTTTCCAATCAGAAAATACAGTAATAAAAAGCCTGCTCGTAAGAGCAGGCTTTTCGTTATTCCACATGGGTGTGATTGTTGATGTGGTCGATGCAGTAGCAGTGATAGCCGTTGCAGCGGGAGCAGTAGCGGAACTCCAATTCGGGATTGGTTACGTCGGTTCTGCCGCAAACGGTACACTTGTGGGTATAGGGCTCCTTTGTTGTGGCGGTTGTAGCCTGATAAGAGCCTGCGGTGGGGAAGGGAACAGTACCTGTCTTCTTGGCTGCCGGCTTTTTTCTAA
>JAZNJN010000120.1:0-3686 GCA_045578025.1 Faecousia sp.
CGGATCATGGAGTCCTGAGGATCTACGCCGTAGGGGTAGGTTGCGCCCGCCTCGGTCATGGTCACACCCGCCTGCTTGCACAGCTCCAGGGTCCGCTTTGCCGTGCCGGGCATGGCTGCCACACAGACAAAGTAACCACCCTTGGGCTGATGCCAGCAGGCAACACCTTCATTGCTCAGTTCCTCCTGGAGCATCTTCAGCACCATCTGGAATTTGGGTGCCATAATCGTCGCATGCCGCTTCATCAGCTCCAGAGTATGAGCCTTATCCTTTAAGTACTTTACATGGCGCAGCTGGTTGATCTTGTCGTAGGAGATGGTCTGCACACCGATCATCTTCTGATGGTAGCGGATGTTCTCCTCAGAGGATGCCATCACAGAAATGCCCGCGCCGGGGAAAGTGATCTTGGAAGTGGAAGCAAATTCGTAGACCATATTGGGTCTGCCTGCCTCGGCGCACAGGGAGATGATATCCCGGAAAGGTTCAAACTCACCTTCAAATTCATGGACACAGTAGGCGTTATCCCACATGATGGCAAAATCCGGAGCGGCAGGCTTCAGATTGGCAAACCGATCCACCGTTTTCTCGGAGTAGGTGTAGCCCTGAGGATTGGAATACTTTGGCACGCACCAGATGCCCTTGACGGTCTCGTCCTTGACCAGCTCTTCCACCAGATCCATATCCGGGCCGTCGGGGGTCATGGGCACGGTGATCAGCTCAAAGCCGAAATGCTCTGTGATCCGGAAATGGCGGTCATAGCCGGGACTGGGGCACAGGAACTTTATCGTTTCCTCCTTGCACCAGGGCCGGGGGCTATCCTTAAGACCGTGGGTGTATGCACGGGCGATCAGATCATGCATCAGGCTCAGACTGGCATTTCCTCCCACAAAGGTCTGAGACGGCTGACAGCCAAGCACATCTGCCCAGTACTCCCGGGCACACTTAAGGCCCACAAGATCGCCATAGTTACGGCTGTCGCTGCCCTCAATGATACACTCCTCGGGGTCTTTGAGCGTCTCCAATATATCGCTGACCAAGTCCAGCTGCAGCTTACTGGGCTTGCCGCGGGACATATCCAGCTTCAAGCCTTCCTTCAGCAAAAGCGCATACTGGTCAAGCAGCTTTTTCTGCTCGGCGACAAGTTCCTCTTTTGATTTGCAAGAATAGGTGGCCATTTCCATCATCCTTCCTTCAAAATAATGGCATTTATGGGGCATATTATAGGATATTCTTTAGAAAAATGCAATATGTATGGTTCCTTAATTTCATTTCCAGTGCTTTTTTGTATTCCTGCACAAAAGATGGCGCTTTCCCGCCTCAAATTCATGGAAAATCATGCTTGCATTTTCTAGTTGTATCGCATAAAATTTATGGTATATTGGCAATTTGCGGGAATATCTCCTCCCGTCACCATAGTATTCAACCCGGAAAGGATGCGTTAACATGAGCAATTTCATCCATGTCCCCGATATATTCGGCATCGACGTCTTTAATGATGCAACCATGCAACAGCGTCTTGCACCGGAAGTCTATCACGCATGGAAACAGTGCGTCAGCACCGGCTCCGCCCTGCCTCTGGATGTAGCAAATTGCATTGCCGAAGCCATGAAGCTCTGGGCCATCGAAAAGGGTGCCACCCACTACACCCACTGGTTCCAGCCCATGACCGGTATCACTGCAGAAAAGCATGATTCTTTCATCTCCCCCACCGGCGACGGCAAGGTCATCATGGAATTTTCCGGTAAAGAGCTGGTCAAGGGCGAGTCCGATGCCAGTTCTTTCCCCTCCGGTGGTCTGCGGGCAACCTTCGAGGCCCGTGGCTATACCGCCTGGGACCCCACCGCCTTTGCATTTGTGAAGGATGGCAGTCTGTACATTCCCACCTGCTTCTTCTCCTACACCGGCGATGCGCTGGACAAGAAAACTCCCCTGCTTCGCTCCTTGGATGAGGTATCTCGGGAAGCGCTGCGGATCCTGCGCCTATTTGGTGACCAGGAGACCAAGCGCGTTCAGGTCTCTGTGGGTGCGGAGCAGGAGTACTTCCTCATTCCCAAGGCAATCTACTCTCAGAGAGAAGATCTGCGGCTCACCGGCCGCACTCTGTTCGGTGCGTATGCCCCCAAGGGACAGGAGCTGGATGACCACTATTTCGGTGCCATCCGTACCAGAGTTTCAACTTTTATGAAGGATCTGGATGAACAGCTCTGGCGGCTGGGTGTCCTGTCCAAGACCAAGCACAATGAAGGCGCACCCTGTCAGCACGAACTGGCACCCATCTATACCGATGCCTCCAACGCCTGCGATGCCAACCAGCTCATTATGATGACCATGAAAAAGTGTGCTGCCAAGCACGACCTGGTGTGCCTGCTCCATGAAAAGCCTTTCGCAGGCTGCAGCGGCTCCGGCAAGCACAACAACTGGTCGCTGTGTACGGATACAGGTCGCAATCTGTTCAGCCCCGGTCAGACACCCCGGCAGAACGCCCGATTCCTGCTGTTTTTGGCTGCCTTTATCAAGGGCATTGACGAATATCAGGATTTCCTTCGCTGCACCGTCGCCTTTGCCGGCAACGATCATCGTCTGGGTGCCAACGAAGCGCCTCCCGCCATCATTTCTATTTTCCTTGGCGACGAACTAACCGCGGTTGTGGATTCCATTATCCGGGGATCCAATTACTGTGATCCGGCAAAGAGCCTGATGCGGATCGGCGTGGACGTTCTGCCCCCCATCCCCAAGGACACTACAGACCGAAACCGCACCTCCCCCATTGCTTTTACCGGCAACAAGTTTGAATTCCGTATGCTGGGCTCCTCCCAGTCCATCGCAGGCCCGAATATTGCCCTTAACACCATTATGGCGGAAGAGCTGGGACGGTTTGCCGATATTCTGGAGCAGGCGGAGGATTTCGATGCCGCCCTGCAAACCATCATCTGTGACGCCCTGACGGAGCACCAGCGGATCATTTTCAATGGAGACGGCTATTCTGACGAGTGGAAAGAAGAGGCCGAGAGAAGAGGTCTGAGCAACCTCCCCTCCACCGCAGAGGCACTGCCTACATACATCAGTGAAAAGAACATGAAGCTGGTCTCCCGCCACGGCATTTTCACGGAAAACGAATTTAAGGCACGGTATGAGATCCATCTGGAAACCTACCGCAAGACCATCAACATTGAGGCCCGGACCATGGTGGATATGGTGCTGCACCAGATCCTCCCGGCTGCACTGGCATATTCTTCCGATCTTGCCAAGGCCGTAGAGCGCAAGAGCAATGTGGGCATCCCCGCCGCTACAGAGCTTTCCCTCTCCCAGCGGCTGAGTGCCGCCTGCGACAGCCTTTACAAAAATACCGAGCAGCTCCATGAACTGCTTAAGGAAGTTCCCAAGGATAGCTTAAAAGCCGCGCAGTACCACTGCGGTGTGATCATTCCCTTAATGCATGCTATCCGTAAGGATGCAGACCTGCTGGAAAAGCTTACTGCAAAATCCTACTGGCCCTACCCCACCTACTCCGATATTCTCTTCTACTAAAAAATCGCCCCTGCCAAGGGCGGTGCGCCACAGTGACAAATTGCCTAAAAAGGCGTGAATTTCCCCGATATTGCGTCAAAAATCCTGGCAATCCACAGAGGATTCCTGCGGTTTTTCCTTATCTCGAGAAAACTCCCATCCTTTTTAGGTGCTGTGCA
>JAZNJN010000121.1:0-4059 GCA_045578025.1 Faecousia sp.
TTTGACCGATTCTGCCGGGAGAACAGCAGCTGGCTGCCGGATTTTGCTCTGTTTATGGCGCTGAAGGCAAAGCTGGGTGGCACGCCCTGGTATCAGTGGGAGGACGGTCTGAAGCGCCGGGATTCCGATGCCATTTGGGCTGCCCGCCAGGAGCTGAAGGATGAGATCCGTTTTTACAGCTTTGTGCAGTACCTGTTTGACTGCCAGTGGACGGCGCTTCGCAGCTATGCCCACGAAAACGGTGTAAAGATTATCGGCGATGTGCCCATCTATGTGCCTTACGATTCTGCTGATGTCTGGGGCAATCCCGAACTGTTCCAGATGGATGAATTGCTGAACCCCAGCAATGTGGCAGGCTGCCCCCCGGATGCCTTTTCTGAGGACGGCCAGCTTTGGGGCAACCCTCTGTACCGCTGGGAGGAACTGAAGCAGGACGGCTACAGCTGGTGGATCCGCCGGCTGGCGGCGGCCGGAAAGCTTTACGATGTGGTCCGGATGGATCATTTCCGGGGTTTTGAGGCATACTGGTCCGTACCCTTTGGTGAAGCTACCGCAAAGAACGGTCAGTGGATCAAGGGCCCGGGTCTGGACTTTATGAATGCTGTCAAGCAGCAGCTGCCCCAGATCGACCTGATCGCAGAGGATCTTGGCTTCCTGACACAGGAAGTGCTGGACCTGCGGGATGAGAGCGGTTTCCCCGGCATGAAGGTGCTGGAGTTCGCCTTTGATTCCAGAGAGCCCTCTGAGTATCTGCCTCATACATACCCTGCCAACTCTGTGGTTTACACCGGTACTCACGATAATATGACCATGCGGCAGTGGTTTGAAACTGCTACAGAGGATGCGGTTGCCTACGCCAAGGAATATATGTGCCTGACCCACGAGGAGGGCTATGTCTGGGGCGTGATCCGCACGGCATTTTCTTCTGTGTCCGACTTGTGCATCATCCAGATGCAGGATTATCTGAATCTGGGCGGCGAGGCGAGAATGAACTTCCCCGGCACCCAGACCTCTGCCAACTGGACCTGGCGGGCATATGATGGCTTTGTGAATGGAGATCTGGCGAAGAAGATCTATGCTATGACAAAGCTCTATGGCAGACTTGGCAACCAATAACTTTTCCCCACTATGAAGAATGGAGAATCTTACTATGAACTATAATTGCCTGAACATTTTGAAGTGGACAGAGGCACAGCTGAAGTACACCCACGATGTATCCTTGCAGGAGGCGACGGCGCAGGAACTGCATGAAGCTCTGGGCCAGGCGGTGATGATGGCCATCTCCGACAACTGGAATCGTTCCAAGCGGACCCGTATGCACCAGCGCAAGGCTTACTATATCTCCGCGGAGTACCTCATTGGCCGGTTGGTTTACTCCAATCTGTACAATCTGGGCATTCTGGATGAAATGAAGCAGCTATTTGCGGAGAGAGGCGTTGACCTTTCCGTTCTGGAGGACATCGAAGATGCAGCCCTGGGCAACGGCGGTCTGGGCAGACTGGCTGCCTGTTTCCTGGACAGCGCGGCTTCTACCGATATTCCTCTGTCTGGCTACGGCCTGCGCTACAAGTTTGGCCTGTTCAAGCAGAGCTTTGACGAGCATGGCAGCCAGAAGGAGAATGCAGACGACTGGTCCAAGTACGGCGATCCCTGGTCCTACCGCCGGTATAACCATACCGTTAAGGTCAAGTTCCCCGATCATACCGTGCTGGCAGTTCCTTATGATGTTCCCGTCATCGGTTACGGCACGGAGAATATCAATACCCTGCGCCTGTGGCAGTGTGAGGCTGAGGAAGAACTGGACTTCAATGCCTTCAACGATCAGGACTACCTGCGGGCACTGACCCAGAAGAACAAGGCAGAGGATATCACCCGTGTTCTGTATCCCAATGACTCCACCTGGGAGGGCAAGCGCCTGCGCATCAAGCAGCAGTATGTGCTGTCTTCCGCATCCCTGCAGGATATGCTGCGGGTGTATAAGAGCGCCCACGGCAAGGATTTGACTCATTTTGCAGAGTACTATGCTGTGCAGCTGAACGATACCCACCCCGCCATGTCCATCCCGGAGCTGATCCGGCTGCTGATGGCAGAGGGCATGGACTTTGACCAGAGCTTCCGCATCGCCCAGAAGACCTTCTCCTACACCAACCACACCGTTATGGGCGAGGCACTGGAGAAGTGGAATCTGGATCTGCTGCGCAGCGTGGTGCCGGAGATCGTGGACATCATCTGCCGCATTGATGAGAAGCTGAAGTCCGAGCATCCCAATCTGTTCATCGTCCGGGATAATACTGCCCATATGGCAAATCTCAGCGTGTATGTTGGCTCCTATGTCAACGGCGTGGCGGAGATCCATTCTCAGATTCTGAAGGACGACTGCTTCAAGGAGTGGTATCATGCCTTCCCCGAGCGGTTCCAGAACAAGACCAACGGTGTCACACCCCGTCGCTGGATGGGTCTGTGCAACCCCGAGCTGACCCAGCTGATCAAGTACCGCATCGGTGGCGATTTCCTGAAGGATCTGGACCGTCTGGCAAAGCTGAAGCCCATGATCGATGACGACATGGTCCGCCAGTTCAATGCCGTCAAGCGGCAGAAGAAGGAGCAGCTGTGCAAGGTCATCGCAGAAAAAGAGGGCGTGCAGCTGAATCCTGACTTTGTGTTCGATGTGCAGGTCAAGCGGCTGCATGAGTATAAGCGCCAGCTGATGAATGCTCTGAGCATTGTGGATATCTACTTCCGGCTGAAGGACGGCGAGCTGCCCGACTTCCAGCCCACCGCCTTTATTTTCGGCGCAAAGTCTGCTCCCGGCTATGCCCGGGCAAAGGCCATCATCCGATATATCAACCGGATCGCCAAGATGATCAATAATGATCCCGCGATCTCCGATAAGCTGAAGGTGGTCTTCGTGCAGAACTATAACTGCTCCTACGCCGAGCATATCATTCCCGCTGCGGATATTTCCGAGCAGATCTCTCCCGCCGGCACAGAGGCCTCCGGTACCGGCAACATGAAGCTGATGCTGAATGGTGCGGTAACCCTTGGTACTTTGGACGGCGCCAATGTGGAGATCGCCAAGGAAGCCGGCATTGAGAACGAGTATATCTTTGGTCACACTGTGGAGCAGATCAACGCCTGCAAGGACAGCTATTACTCCAGAGGGATTTATGATACCGATACCCACCTGCATCGCGCCATCGATACTTTGGTGGATGGCACTGTTCCCACCGATGACGATCAGAGAGAGCTGTACCATGCTCTGTTGGACGGTACCCACTGGCACAAGGCTGACCACTACTTCGTCCTGCTGGACTATGCTTCCTACATGGAGAAGAAGCTGGAAGCCAACCGGGATTATGCAGACCGGCTTGCCTTTGGCCGCAAGTGCCTGATGAACATCGCCAGCGGCGCAAAGTTCTCCTCTGACCGTACCATCCGTCAGTACGCTGACGAGATCTGGCACATTCAGCCCACTCAGTATTGATAAGAAAAACCCCGTCCGAAAGGACGGGGTTTGATTTTTAACCTTCTTCGACGACGATCTCTTTCAGCACCAAACCGGGATTTTTCCGGCAGGTGAAGTCGATGGCCCAGTAGCTGGAAAATACCAGTAGATTTCTGCCACGGTAGTCTTCCAGAAGCTCGGCGTCTGAGCCTAAATTCAAATCGGACAGATCACCTGGATAGCTGTCGATAAGACGGATCTCCTCATAGGGCAGACCCTCCATACGAAGGTCGACGCCGTACTCGTTCTTCATTCGGTACTGGAACACATCAAACTGCAGCGTACCCACAACACCAACGATGACCTCCTCCATACCGGAATTGGGCACCTTGAAGATTTGGATCGCACCTTCCTGGGCGATCTGCTCTGTGCCCTTGACGAACTGCTTGCGCTTCATGGAATCCTTGGCGCTGACCCGGCTGAAATGCTCGGGGGCGAAGGTGGGGATACCGGAATACTGGAACTTCTTTGCAGGAACGGTGATAGTGTCACCAATGGCAAAGATGCCGGGATCAAACACGCCGATCACGTCGCCGGCATAGGCTTCCTCCACG
>JAZNJN010000122.1:0-5271 GCA_045578025.1 Faecousia sp.
GAAGAGAATATGGACGATTAGCTCAGCTGGCTAGAGCATCCGCTTGACGTGCGGAAGGTCATAGGTTCGAGTCCTATATCGTCCACCACTTTCTTCTTAAACTGAACATGGACGATTAGCTCAGCTGGCTAGAGCATCCGCTTGACGTGCGGAAGGTCATAGGTTCGAGTCCTATATCGTCCACCAAACCGCTTGTGAAAACAAGCGGTTTTTTCTTGTTTGTAGCACTTTTTACAGTAAGAAAGTTCAATTTTTTAGTTTCACCCAAAATAGGTGTTTACGACAGTACGACAGAATTTTCTGTGAAATCTACCTTCTGGAAAAACCCATGTCCCGCCACCGGCTTTTTCCGAATCCCCTGCCCAAAACGCCCCGATCTGTACGACAAAAATACGACACAACAAATTCCGGGGTTTTCTGCCCCATTTTCTACGACACAGCCATGCACATAAAAAAAGCCGAACCATTTCCGGTTCGGCTTCTTTACTATATAAATGTATTATTCGCTATCTCCGTTCAAGATCCACTGCGGATCGTAGCCGAACTCAAGACCGATCAGTTTGGCCAGGGCCGGGGAAATCGTTTTGTTTTTACTTGTTCCCTGACGGCTGTTTCCGGTAAGAATATACAGGTAATTTTCGGAAATGCCGACCCTTTTTGCAAACTCGCGTTTTGAGATGTGCTGTTCCGAGATGATCCTGTTCAGGCGTACATCCAATGTCATTTGCTCACGACCTCTTTTCTGTCCTGATGCTGCTTCAGTGCAGCAAAACGCAGAAGCTGTTTCCGGGAAGAAATGCCAAGCTTACTGTAGATATTCTTATTGTGGTACTTCATCGTATTATCCGTGATGCCAATGATCCCGGCGATCTCGGCAGCAGTTTTTCCCTCCAGATACAATTCATAAATGCGGTATTCTGTGGGTGTCAGCGTGGCGAGGTTGCAGACGAAGAATTCGTAATCCTCCAAAACGATATCCTTCTTCTGTTCCCTGGAGAGCTGCTGGATCTGTTTTTGGGCCAGCTCATATTCCTCCAGAGCTTTTTCGTAGGCCAGGCGTGTTTTTTCCGCTTCCAGCTCTGCCTTCGCCCTGGCTTCCTCCAACAACTTCAGCTGCTGATCGTGCTGGAGATCACGGGCCTCCAGATAGGTGAAGAGGTCATCGATCTCCCGGATGCGGAGGGTGCCGTCCGCTTCGCCATTGGATGTGACCGCATCGATCTTCCGCAGGATCGGCGCAACGTATTTTTTGCTCATGATCGTACAGCAGCCAAAGGTAAACAGAACCACGATCGCGATGATGCCGATGGTCCGGAGCTGTCCCCGTGTGACCATGTCATTGTATAAAACTTCAGGGATCATCAGGGTCGCCGTAAAGGGATCGCCGCCCAATTCGATCGTCCGGGTGGCACCGATGCAGCTTTCAGAATCAAATGTGAAGTTCGTGATGCCCTGAGACTGGCTCATCCGGAACAACGCATCATCGCTGATCCGATAACGGCTGGAGCTGAACTGGCCTGAGTACCGGCCGTTTTGCTGATCCAGCAGTCCGAAAACCAGGTGACTGTTTGCGCATTCGCTGACATTTTGGGACAACTGAAAGAACAGATTGCTGATCTCAAAACCGCAAACGCCGATGATCGTGCCTCTGGTATCCCGGATCGGCACATAAAGATACCGGGCCTGCTCCCAGGTCTCGGAAATATCCATGACCGGGCTCAGCACATAGTACCTGCCGTCATCAAATTCCGCATTGCAGGATTCAAAGAATTCCGTCCGGATCTCATTCCTCCAGCCGCTGTGAAATGTCAGCTTTGCCCTTTTGCCGGTGGTGTAGGAACCTCTGTAAAGGGCAATTTTGTTGTTGACCGTGCTTTCTGAGGAGAGGTTGATGTATTTGAGATAAATACCGTTAAAGAACGGCGTTTCACTGCTGCTGTTTACAGTGGTGTCCAGAATGTAAAAGGCACCGCTGGAGGGAGCCAGCTGCATGTGCAGATACACGGTGCTGTACAGCCGCACCTGAAGCTCCGTCAGGGCCTCGGTGTTGTCCTTCAGATCCTTGAAGGTCAGATTCTCTTGGGCCAGATAGTCATGGATCTCAGATCCCATTTGCTCCGAGAAGGAAATGGCATAGGCTGCGATCTTATCATAATCCTTGGTGATATGATCGGCGTAGGCCGACAGCTGTGTATCCAGCTCATCCAGGATCTGGGACTTGGTGGGGTTCAGGACGCCAAAAATGCTCAGTAACAGCAAAACCAGGGACAGCACCATGGCGACCGCAGAGATGATATAGAAAATAAATCTCCTGCGCAGGGAGATGGTCTCGGTTCTGAGCTGTTTCAGAAGGCTGCTGAATCTGCTGAGACAAATCTGTTTCATGGTATGCTGCCTCCTTATAAGCCCGACAGCTTCCGCAGCTCATCGAGAGAGGAGCGGACCAATTCCTCCAGCACCGCATCCGGGTCTTCGCCTGCGGCCACGCGGAGCCCATACTGGTTGTGCGCTAAGAGCAGCACTTCCTTTACATTGGTCTCAAAGCCCAGCTGGATGTCGGATGCGCCCTTATAAAGGGGCTGGGCATAGAAGGTATAGTCCTTGCGCATGGTGTCCACAGCCTGATACAGACTGTGATACCGTTCGTTTTTCACAATGGTGATATCCGCAAACAGGGAATCGAAGGCCGCATCCGTTACCGGGAGGTAACCGGACTGGGTCACGAAATTCAGGTTCTGTTCTTTTTCGGTGAGCCATTTTGCGAAGATATATGCCGCAGCATTCATGCGCTCATTTTCGCTTTTCATTGCAAACAATCCGCCGCCGCGGTATGCAACGCCGGAGACATCGCCGGTAAAGGTCGGATAGGGAAGTGCCAGTGTGGTGATGGTTTCCGTTGTGTTATCGGCGTAAACGACTTCGTCGGGCTGATACAGCACATCCGCCGAAGAGCCTGTATTGGCGATGATCTCAACGGTTTTCCAGCGGGAGGCGGCGTAGCCGTCCTCCAGGCAAATGCCGCCGTAGATCGCGGCACCGGCCAGGGGCGTCCAAATCGCTTCAAAGGCATGGTGATCCAAATTCAGTTGCCCGTTGCGGATGAATTCTGCATCATAGGCCTTCATGCCTGTCAAGGCATAATTGTAGAAGTCATTGAGCTGCATGAAATTCTGTCCGCCGGACCAATCGTAGTAGGCTCTGGCGACCTCGAAAACGCCCGCAAAGGAGCGCAGCTGATCCAGGGAAACCGGATTCTCAGCCGCAAACCGGTCAAACAGCGTTTTGTTGAGGTAAAAGGCTTCGCAGGATTTCGCAATGGGCAGCATCAGAAGAGACTCGTCAAAATATCCCTCCGCAAGGAAGGAGGCGGTAAACGCAGACAGCTCTTCTGCGGAAAAATAATCGCTCCATGCCAGCAGGTCTTCTTCCCCAACGATCTCCACCACGCGGGGATAGGCCGTAAACAGGTCCGGCATGTTCTCTGCGCCGGGCTCGCCGTTGGCCGAGGCCGCCAGAGCCTGATCGATGGCAGAGGAGCTGGTGACAGACACCACATTGATCGTGATGCCATGCTCCCTTCCCACAGTTTTATTAAATTCGTCTACGGCATCGTTCATCGGAGATTTTGTCTGACTTCCGTAAACATGCCACATGGTCAGTGTGACCGGATTTTTTGCGCTCGGTTTGTCCTGCTCTGCGCACCCGGCAAGACCGGTGACGAAAAGCAGCGCACTGAGAATGATTGCGGTGATCTTTTTCATGGTTCTATTCCCTTCCTGTGTGGGTATCCTACCCAAATTCCCACCCTTTTTTGAAAAGTATCGTGCTGCCTACCCGTTTCGGTCTGTTTGGGTGGGGCAAAACACGGTGGGAAACCTTATAATGATACTTGCAAGAGTATCAAAGGAGGGTATAGTTCTTGCCTTTTCCGAATGTATATGGGGCACCCTTTTTCGATCGGAACGACATTCCGGTCGAAAGCACTCTGTCTACGCGCCAACGAAACACAGAGTCCACCCCAAAATATACTGTTTTATTTTACCATGAAATATTGATTCAGTCAATGCTGCGCCATTCGCTCCGACGGTGGCACGCCATTCGGCATCACAGGATGTTTTAAGGAGGTTTGCATATTTATGTTCCTGTCACGAAAGCAGCTGACCATTCTCATCGCCGTTCTCCTGCTCCTCATATCTGCCGCCGTTGCCACGACCATCTGGGCAGTTTTTTTCCGGGGCCAGGGGACCCCACCGATCTCACCCGACTATCCCCCCCAGAGTACGGAACAGAATCAAAAACCGCTGGAGGGTGATGACGGCGAAAAAATGGAAAGCCCCGAGGGCGGCGGTGCGATCAACGTGACCTATAACACGGAGGTAACGATCGACCTGTCCGAAAGCAAAGTGACCCTCCTGTACGCCAATCCCCAGGCCTCCAACCAGAATGTGGCGATCCTGGTCATGGTGGGCGATCTCGTGGTGGCCAAAACCGACCTGATCACCCCCGGCCACGGCGTTGATACGCTGGCCCTGGAGGGTGCGGCAAAAGAACGGCTGATGGCAGGCGGCTATGACGGCGAGCTGGTCATCCGGGCCTACGATCCCGAAACGGGCGAGAAAGCCATGATCGATGCCAAGTGCAGGGTCAGAATCACAGTGGTGGAATAATCCGGTCACCCGACCGATTTCATATACTATCTGATAAGGAGTGTTCCCTATGAAAAAGATCCTTTCTTTTGCGTTCATCCTCGTTTTGATGATGAACCTCTGCACCACTGCCTTTGCGGCAGAGTCTGTCACCTCCGACAACAGCATTGCAACCATCGACATTTCCGCCACCTACAAAGCGGGTACCACCGCCGAGGATGTGATCTCGGTGGACATCTCCTGGGGGGCCATGTCCTTTGAGTACTCCGAAGGTGCCCAAGGCCGATGGAACCCCGATACCCACCAGTATGTGGGCAGCGCAGGAAGCTCCTGGTCTGCAAGCGGAAACGAGATCACCATCACCAATCATTCCAATGTGGGCATTCGGGCAGCCTTCTCCTATACCGCAGCGGTGCAGACCGTCAGCGGCACCTTCTCCGGCAATGTGCTGACCCTGGCAACCGCAGTCGGCACCGCAAGAGATGCAGCCCCCTCCGGCTCTGTTGCCCTGACCCTCGGCGGCAGCCTGACTGCCGAAACCGCCGGTAAGGTCGGCACAGTGACCATTTCTATCGAAAAAACAGCAGCCTAAATTCACAGAAAGGAACTACCTGCTATGAAGAAA
>JAZNJN010000123.1:0-3253 GCA_045578025.1 Faecousia sp.
TCCGCCGTAAGGCGGAGACGGAGGGATTGTCAATCCCCCAGTCAGCTCCGCTGACAGCCCCCTTTACACAAGGGGGCCTTAGAACGATAAACGATCATTTATCCCACTAAAGGAGACTTCCTATGGGCAGGGAATTTGAACTGAAATTTGCCGCTACGGCGGAAAAGCAGGCAGCTGTTGCCGATGTTTTTGGAGAATTTACCCCCATCTCTATGGAAACCACCTATTACGATGCCCCCGGCGGCGAACTCTCCGACCGGCACATCACCCTGCGCCGGCGCATGGAAAACGGCATTTCTGTCTGCACCGTGAAAACCCCCGGCGATGGGTTCGCCAAAGGCGAATGGGAAGTGGAGTGCGGCGATATCGAAATCGCCATTCCTATGTTATGTAAACTCGGTTGCCCGGAGGAAGTGGCAGCGCTGACACAAGATGGTGTCACCGCCATCTGCGGCGCCCGGTTCACCCGGCAGGCAAAGACCGTTACTGCTCCCGGCTACACTGTAGAGCTGGCGCTGGACAAGGGCATCTTGCTGGGCGGGGGCAGGGAAACGCCCCTGTGCGAGATCGAGGTGGAGTTGAAATCCGGCAGCGCCGCAGCCGCTGTGGCATTTGCAGAGGACTTAGCCGCAAAATTCGACTTAACGCCCCTGAAAACCAGCAAATTCCGCCGGGCGCTGGCGCTTAAGAAAGGAGAATAATATGGCATTTTCCGATCTTTTTCAAAAATACGACCGGCTGGTGCTGTTTGACACAGAAACCACCGGTCTGCAATACGCCCGGGACGAGATCATCGAGTTCGCCGCCGTGGTGGTGGAGCAGTGGGGCGGCGAGGCAGAGGTGGTCCGGGAATACGACGAGCTGATCAGCCTGACCCCCGGCAATACTGTACCTCCGATGATTCAAAACCTCACCGGCATCTCCACCGAGGATATCCTCCAGCGGGGCATTCCCAAGGAGCAGGTTTGCCGGGACATCGCCGAGATGTTTGCGGGGAACACCCTGCTTCTTGCCTACAATGCCCATTTTGACCTCAGCTTCCTTTATTATCTGCTGCTGCGCAGCGGTGACCCCACCATCTTAAAGGGCAAGGACAAGCTGGATCTGTTCACCGTCTACAAAGACCGCCACAGCTTCCCCCATAAGCTGTGCAACGCCATCGATACATACGGCCTTGCCGGCAAGGTAGTCAACTCCCACCGGGCGGTGGATGATGTGCTGGCAACCGTGGCTGTCATGGAAGAAATGGAAAAAGAGCGGAACGACCTTTTGTGTTATGTTAACCTCTTTGGCTACAATCCCAAGTACGGCATTGACGGTAAGCCCATCGGCTCTGTCACCTACAAGCCCCAGGGTCTCGACCCTGCACAACCCCTTTATCAGAAATAAGTGAGGACACTATGATCAACGAAACTGCTTACGCCCTGGGTGCCCACCGCAGCTACATCCGGGATCTTTACGAATACGGCCGCAGCCGCGCCGCCATTGTCGGCCCGGAAAACGTCTACGATTACAGCCTGGGAAATCCCTCCATCCCCGCCCCCCAAGAGGTGGGGCAGGCCATTCGGGACATCCTTTCTGACACTGATTCTCTTGCTATCCATGGCTACACCTCTGCCGTGGGCGATTACGAAACCCGCAAAGCCATTGCCGATGATCTGAATCAGCGTTATCATGCTGCCGTCAAGCCGGAAAATTTCTTCCTTGGCTGCGGCGCAGCACCGGAGTTGGCGACAGTGTTCAGCGCACTGACCGTTCCCGGCAGCGAAATTCTTGCCATCGCCCCCTATTTCCCGGAGTACAAACCCTTCGCCGAGGCGGCGGGGGCAACCTTCAAGGTCGTACCTCCGGATGTGCCGGACTTCCAGATCCATCTGGATGCGGTGGAAGATATGCTGACGGAAAACACCTCCGCCATCATCGTCAACTCCCCCAATAACCCCTCCGGCGTGGTCTATACCAAGGAAACCTTGCTGGCGCTGGCGGCGCTTTTGACCAGAAAAAGCAAAGAATACGGCCACCCCATCTACATCATATCCGACGAGCCTTATCGGGAGCTGGTATATGACGGCGCAACCGTACCCTTCCTGCCGGCGATCTATCCCGACACGGTGATCTGCTACTCCTACTCCAAATCCCTGTCCCTGCCGGGGGAGCGGATCGGCTACATCTATGTACCGGAAAATGCCACGGATTCTGCCGCAGTCTTCGCCGCCATCGCCGGCGCGGCAAGAGCAAGTGGCCATGTCTGCGCCCCCAGCCTGTGGCAGAAGGTGGTGGCCCGGTGCGCACATCTGCGCCCGGATCTTATCGCCTACGACCGTAACCGCAAAGCACTTTATGAAGGTCTTACCGCCATGGGTTATGAAACTGCCAAGCCCGACGGCGCATTTTATCTCTTTGTAAAAGCCCCCGGCGGTGATGCCGTTGCCTTTTCGGAAAAAGCTAAGGAAAAGGATCTTTTGGTCGTTCCCGGCGACGGCTTTGGCTGCCCCGGTTACTTTAGACTTTGCTACTGCGTAAGCTACGAAATGATCCAAAAAAGTCTTCCCGTGTTTGCTGAACTGATCAAATAAAAAACGGCCCCCTCTGACGAGGGGGCTGTCGAACGACAGTGAGACTGGGGGAGAGACTACCCCTCAGTCAGCCCTATGGGCTGCCAGCTCCCCTGACAAGGGGATCTTTTTTCTTATCTTCTTTTTGCCAGAGGCTGGGATTTTTCCTGAATGAGTAACAGGTCGGAAATGATGGAATTGGAAAGCAAAAAGCCTTCCGGTGTCAATCTCCAGCGACCGCCCTCGCCCCGGAGGGCGTGACCCCGCATGCGGCACTGCTCCAGGGTCTCCTCGATCTTGCCAAAGGGGAGCAGGTACTTCTTTTCGTATTCCTCCCGGCTGATGCCCATGGTGGTCCGCAGGCGCATCATTAGATACTCACCCGCCCGCTCCCGGGGGGCAACATCCTGGATGTCCTCCAGCACCTGCCCGCCGTTGCGCATCCCGTCGATATAGCCACGGAGATCCCGAACAATCTTAAACCGCTTGCCGGCAAAATCCGAGCTGGCATCCGGACCGAAGCCCAGATATTCGCCGCCGGACCAGTACTTGAGATTGTGCTTGGATTCGTGACCCCGCTTGCAGAAATTGGAGATTTCGTACTGGCGGTAGCCCTTAGACCGGAGGATCTCCACGGTGGCAAGGTACATATCCGCCTGCATATCGTCATCCGGCAGGTTCATGAAATCCCGGCACTG
>JAZNJN010000124.1:0-16897 GCA_045578025.1 Faecousia sp.
GTGTAAAGGGGGCTGTCACGCGGACAGCGTGACTGGGGGATTGACAATCCCTCCGTCTCCGCCTTGCGGCGGAGCCACCTCCCTTTGCACAAGGGAGGCTCGCGCTGCGCGCTCCGTTGCTCACATAAACGATCATTTATATGAACATCATCAGTATATCATGTAACAAGGAAGAAAACAAGCCGCCCGGTGAGGGCGGCTTGTAATATTAAGCTTAAACTTCCTTGCTCTTGGTGGCGATCTCCATCAGACACTTGGCGATGAACTCGTCAGGAGTCATAGCGCCCAGGTCCTCACCCTTACGGGTACGGACGGAAACTGTGCCGTTTTCCATATCCCGGTCGCCGATGACCAGCATATAGGGGATCTTCTGCATCTGGGCTTCCCGGATCTTATAGCCCAGCTTTTCGCTGCGGCAGTCAGTCTCTGCATGGATGTTCACAGCATTCAGCTTTTCTGCCAGCTCCTTGCCGTATTCATGAGCGCGGTCGGTGATGGGCAGGACCTTGACCTGAGTGGGCATCATCCACAGGGGCAGCGCGCCGGCGTAGCGCTCGATGAGGTAAGCCAGCGTCCGCTCGTAGCAGCCAAGGGAAGTGCGGTGGATGATATAGGGGGTCTTCTTCTGACCGTCGGCATCGGTGTACTCCATGCCGAACTTCTGAGCCAGCAGCATATCGATCTGGATGGTGACGATGGTATCTTCCTTGCCGAAGACATTCTTGTACTGAATATCCAGCTTAGGACCGTAGAAGGCAGCCTCGTCGATGCCAACCTCGTACTTGACACCCAGATTATCCAAAATCTCACCCATCACGCGCTGGGCCTCTTCCCACTGCTCGGCAGTACCCTCGTACTTAATGCCGGCTCTTGCGGGATCCCACTGGGAGAAACGGAAAGTGCAGTTTTCCAGCATACCCACGGTTTCCAGAACATATTTGGCAAGCTCCAGACAGCCGCGGAACTCTTCTTCCAGCTGATCGGGGCGGAGGACCAAATGGCCTTCGGAAATGGTGAACTGGCGGACGCGGATCAGACCGTGCATCTCACCGGAGTCCTCGTTGCGGAACAGGGTGGAGGTCTCACCCAAACGCATGGGCAGATCTCTGTAGGAACGGGCGCGGTTCAGATAGACCTGGTACTGGAAGGGGCAGGTCATGGGACGGAGCGCAAAGCATTCCTTGGTCTCGTCCTCAGGATCGCCCAAAATGAACATGCCGTCCCGATAATGATCCCAGTGACCGGAGATCTTATACAGATCGCTCTTAGCCATCAGAGGAGTCTTGGTCAGCAGGTAACCCCGCTTCTGCTCTTCGTCTTCGATCCAGCGCTGCAGGGTCTGAATGACTCTTGCGCCCTTGGGCAGCAGAATGGGCAGACCTTGGCCGATCTCTTCTACAGTGGTGAAGAATTCCAGCTCACGACCCAGCTTGTTGTGATCGCGCTTGAGGGCCTCTTCCTGTGCGGCGAGATAGGCATCCAGCTCGTCCTTGCTGGGGAAGCCAATGCCGTAGATACGCTGGAGCATCTTGCGGTTAGAGTCACCGCGCCAGTAAGCGCCGCAACTCTTGGTCAGCTTAAAGCCGTTGTGGCGGACACGGCCGGTGTGGTCAAGGTGAGGACCAGCGCACAGGTCGGTAAACTCACCCTGGGTGTAGAAGCTGATGACAGCATCTTCGGGCAGGTCCTGGATCAGTTCCACCTTGTAAGGCTCATTCAGAGATTCCATATAGGCGATGGCTTCGGCACGGGGTTTTTCGCTGCGCTCTAAACGGATACGCTCCTTGCAGATCTTCTTCATTTCTGCTTCGATCTTCTCCAGATGCTCGGGAGTGAAGGAGAAGGGAGCATCAAAGTCGTAGTACCAGCCTTCATCAATGGCGGGGCCGGTGGCAAGCTGCACTTCGGGCCACAGGCGCTTGACAGCCTGAGCCATGATATGGCTGCAGGTGTGCCAGAAGGTCTTGCGGTATTCGGGGTTTTCAAAGGTGTACAGAGTTTCTTCGGACATAGTAATTCCTCCTTTTTGATTGGGGGAAGGCATAAAAAATACCCGCCCCTGAAAAATCAGGGGTGGGATACAAAAGTATTCCACGGTTCCACCCTGGTTACAGCTTGCGCTGTCACTCATTGACGCAGTAACGGGCGCGCCCGGCAGACCATTTCCGATCTGCGGCTCAGAAGTGGTATCGCTGTCCGCAGGGGTACAGAGCCATTGCACCGTAGAGGCTCCTCTCTGAGAATCTTTCGGTCAGCGCGTGTCTTCGTCACAGCCTTTTATGGAGAGAATTTATCACAGAATGAGAAAAATGTCAATGCCTGTGGAGGAAGTTGACCATATTTTTTCCAAAATTGGGGGCAACATAATGCGCTTCAAGCAACCATAATCGTTGGTTGCGTTTTTATGGGCATTATGTTAACAAAGTTGTAATTTTTTACTAGATATTGTGTCGCGGTTGGTCGAAAGAGTGCATATTTTGAATGAAAGTTAACATAATAAAATTGGAATAATTATGTAAAAAGTTGTCGTTTTCTGGGTTTTTGCCAAAAAAGCTTGACTTTTTAAGAAAAATTGTTATAATACTTTCAAATTCCCATACATAAATTCATTCTGTAACTATTTGATACCATTTGGTTTTTCAAGGGTATCGACTTCTAAATTTCCGCGAGAGGAGGTACATTCTATGCTGGAATGCAATCGTTTTGTCAAAAAGAAAATGTCTCTGCTTAAGCGCAGCGCCGCTGTGCTGCTGGTCATCGTGTGCACTGTGCTGCTGCTGTCGCAAACAGCCTTTGCGAAGAATACTTACCTGATCAACGACGGTAACCGTGTTCTGATCCACACCACCTATGCCACCGATCCTGCCGAGGTTTTGGACGAAGCCGGTTTGGAGCTTGGCAAGGATGATACCTACACCACCCAGAGCGGCCTTGGCATGGCTGCCATCACCGTCCAGCGCAAGCAGGCGGTCACCGTCATTCACGGCAGCAAGATTCTGGAAGTCAGCAGCTACGGCGAGACTGTGGAATCTTTGCTCACCCGGATGAATCTGATCCTCACCGGCGATGATGTGGTTTCTGTCCCCATGGACACCGCTACATACGATGGTCTACAGATCGTGATCTCCCGTGCTATGGAAACGGAGGAAAGCTATACAACTCTGATTCCCTTCAACACTGTGTACTGCTACGATGCTTCCCTGCAGGAAGGAGAGGAAGTAGTGCTTACCGCCGGTGTTGACGGTCAGCTTCTGTGCACTGCCAAGGTTTCTTATGTCAATGGTGAAGAAATCGGACGTACTGTCACTTCTGAGGTTGTGACCCGTCAACCTGTGGATCAGGTGGTTGCTATTGGCACTTTTGTGGAGCAGGCAGAGCCTCTGCCCATGCCCACAGAGCCTGCTCCTACCCAGCCTACGCCTACTGCACCCACACCTACCGTGCCTCCTACGGACGGCATGCCTGTGATTAGCAACGGTTTCATCACCTTGCCCAGCGGCGAAGTGCTGAGCTACACCCAGAAGCTGGATTGTGTGGCAACGGCATATAGCTGCAACGGCGAGCCCGGCTACACTTTCTCCGGCACACCTGCCCGGGTCGGCGCCATTGCGGTAGATCCCACCTTTATTCCTCTGGGCACCCGGATGTACATCCACACCAACGACGGTCAGTACATCTACGGCATCGCCACAGCGGAGGATACCGGCGGCGCTATCAAGGGCAATAAGATCGACCTGTACTTCAATACCCTTAACGAGTGCTGGATCTTCGGTGTCCGTGACTGCACAGTCTACATCCTGGGATAATCTAATATAGTTGCAAAACCGCCTTTCTCTTGCTATAATAGCCGGAGAAAGGCGGAATTATTTATGCTGAATGTATGTGATATCTATATTATGAAGCCTTTGCTTGCGGAACATGGTTTTCATTTTTCTAAAGCAAAGGGACAGAATTTTCTGATTGCTCCATGGGTGCCGGAGTCCATTGCTGAAGATGCCGGGGTGGATGAAACTGCCGGCGTGTTGGAGATCGGCCCGGGCATCGGCCCGCTGACCCAGCAGCTTTGCCTGCGTGCCGGCAAGGTTTGCGCGGTGGAGCTGGATAAGCGGCTGCAGCCCATTTTAGAGAAAACGGTAGGGGAGTTCCGAAATCTGGAGATCCTCTGGAATGATGTGCTGAAACTGGATGTACCCGCTCTGGTGAAGAAAAAATTCGAAGGTCTTCGCCCCATGGCCTGCGCCAATCTTCCTTATTATATTACTTCTCCTATTTTGACGGCGCTTCTGGAGGCAGAATGCTTTGAAAGTGTTACAGTCATGGTGCAAAAAGAGGTCGCTCAGCGGATCGCGGCGAAACCGGGCAGCCCGGATTACAGCGCATTTTCCGTGTTCTGCCAGTATTACTCCCAGCCGGAGCTGCTCTTCGATGTGCCTGCACATTGTTTTCTGCCTCAGCCGAAGGTGACCTCTGCGGTCATCACCCTGCGTACCCGGCAGGAAAAGCCTTGGCAGATCGAGGATACTGACATTTTCTTCCGTACTGTCCGTGCAAGCTTTGCCATGCGGCGGAAAAAGCTTAGTAACGGTCTGGCAGCCGGTTTCTCCCAACTGGGCAAGGACGGGGCGGCAGAGGTGATCGCAGCGGCAGGCTTTGATGCCAATGTCCGGGGCGAAACATTGGGCATCCCGGAGTTTGCTGCTATCGCCAACGAGATCGCAAGGAGGATTCAGCGTGATTGAGTTTTTACTTCTGGACCTGGACGATACCATTCTTGACTTTCATATGTCGGAATCCGTGGCTATCCGTAAGACCTTGCAGAAAGCGGGCATCGATCCCACCGAAGAAAATACCGCCCTTTACAGCACCATCAACAAACGCTGCTGGGAACAGCTGGAAAAAGGGGAGATCACCCGGGATCAGTTGAAGGTGCTGCGATTTGCCCGACTGTTTGAGGCCTTGGGTGTAGAGGGAGATGCTGCGGCAATTGCGGGTGATTATGCCCGTCAACTGGGCATCGGCCATTATTTCCTTCCCGGCGCGGAGGAGGCGGTTGCCTTTTTGAGCAAAAGGTACCGGCTGTTCCTTGCCAGCAACGGCATCGCATCGGTGCAGCATGGACGGCTGACCAGCGCGGATCTGTACCGCTATTTTGAGAAAGTCTTCATTTCCGAAGAAGTGGGCGCCAACAAGCCTGCCAAGGAATTCTTTGACAACAGTTTTACCCAGATCCCCGATTTTGACCCGAAGAAGGCCATGATCGTTGGCGACAGCCTGACTTCCGATATTCTGGGCGGCATCAATGCCGGCATCGCCACCTGCTGGGTAAACCCCAAGCACCGCTCCGCAAGACCGGATATTCAGCCGGATTATGAGATCGAAGCGCTGCATCAGCTGCCTGCATTGCTTGAGAAGATGTAAAGGAAAACACCCTCCGTTTGGAGGGTGTTTTTATAGCTTTACCGGTACAGGAAGACGGATCTCCATCCGGTCTTCCGTAACGGCACAGTCCATAGCAAGCACCGTCATGCCGCACTGCGCGGCATACCGCAGCGCCTGGGCGAAGGCGGGGTCGGTTTCCTCGTTAGGGTGCAGATATTTCACATCCGCCATCTGGATCACAAACAGCACATAAGCGCCAAAGCCCTCTTTTGCCAGTTGGGTCAAGCCTTTCAAGTGCTTTGTGCCCCGCTGGGTAGGGGCATCCGGGAACGCGCAGACTCCGTCATTTTCCAGCGTTACTCCCTTAACTTCCATGAAGCACTGCTTTCCCTCCAAGGTAAAGGAAAAATCGAATCTGGAATCCCCGCGTACGGTCTCGGCCCGCAGGTCATCGATCTTGCCCAGACCGCCTGCAAGCAGCCATTCCTTTGCAGCGGCGTTGGGGGCTTGGGAGTCCATGTTAATCAGTCGTTCACCTTTTTTGACAGTGATGAGGTCGTATTTTGTCTTGCGGGCGGGATTGGTGCTTTCCTGGCACCAGACCTGCGCTCCCGCAGAAAGTAATTCACGGCAGCGGCCGGTGTTTTTCACATGGCAGATCTGTTCTTTGCCGTCAATTTGCACATGGGCGATGAACCGATTGGGGCGTTTGATAAACACGCCGGGAACCATATTTTCGTAACGCATGAGATCACCTCTTTTTCTATATGGTAACAGATTTTTTGTTTTTCGCAAGCTGTAAGAATTGGACTTGACAAACAAGGAAATTGTGATATAATCTTACCTGTTCCACATGGAGGCATAGCTCAGCTGGTTAGAGCGCATGCTTCACACGCATGAGGTCACAGGTTCGAGTCCTGTTGTCTCCACCAAAAAAGAAACCACCCTTTTGGGTGGTGTCTTTTTTGGTATAGGTATTTAGACAACAGGACTCGAAAGGCGGCACTTAGCGACATGCCGGTGGCATGTCGCAACCGCCGTGGCCCGCCGCAGCGGGCGAGTCCATCCCGGCGCGCAGCGCCACCTTATAAAAAAGCCGCGAACAGAAAGTTCACGGCATTTTATATTCTATCTTCAACATAAATAACAATATCTTCGACCCTACAATGCAAAATATTACAAAGATCATTAAGCGTTACGGTGCTGATTGGTTTGTTATGTTTTAATCGATCAAGTAAACTACGACTAATACCATATTGTGTTATTAATTTATATGTGGAAATCCCTTTTTCTTTTAAAGTTTTATATAAAGGCTCATAAGAAATCATTACCCCACCTCTTTTGTATCATGATAAAATATACTCTTTCTCTTGACAATGCTCGACAAAACGAGTATAATCAATGTGCTCTATATAAAGAGTATGATATATTATGGAGGTTAATAAATATGGTAACTTATGGCGACAGCGATTTTAGGGAATGGGCAGAGAACAACGGTCTTAACGATCAAGATTTGGTTGTTCTTCGCAAAGCAGCGAGACGACGCGTGCTTTGGTGGTTTGTTTTGCCTGCATTAACTCTGGGTATTGGCAGTTTGTTCTGTGCTCCGTTGATGTTTAATGCATGGAGAGTATCCCGTTGGATTAAAAAGGGTACATTGGAGCCTAATCCTGGACTTACGGGTACGATTTTGTATTTGTTGCTTTTTGTTAGCTTCTTTGCAATCATTCCCTTAATTGTATGGCTGAAGATTAAAGATAATCCTGACTTGCCGGGCAGTGGTTTTAATAAGTTGCTCAAGAAAGGGAAAATTGGCAATTCTTAATGCATAACAGGGGGATAGGAATATGACAAAAGTAATAGTAAACATTAAAAATGCAGATTATTATGATACCGTTCAGATTTTCATAGATGGTATTCCATATGGCAAAAAAACGTGGCAATAGCACATTCGAAATTCCCGTTGTTTCAGGAACACATGTTATTCACGGCATTTATGACAATATGGAGCCAGATTTCGAAGGCATCAGCCATGCACTGAACCCCATTGAGTTTGAAATTAAAAGTGATGATGTTTCTTTTGTTGTCCATATCTCCAATATTTATTCTGGTGGAAGTCTTTCCCGAGCTTAGGTGTAGAAATAAAGCTTAGGAGGTACTTGCAATGCTAAAGTGCCTGTTGGAATTTATTAAGTTAATTATTGGTTGGGTTGATTGATGTATTAATCTAACTGATTTGATAAGACCTCGGTTTTTACCCAGTTCTTTTTCGTACAAGAGAGTCAAAAAAGAAACCACCCCTTTGGGTGGTGTCTTTTTTGGTGGAGAATAGACAACGGACTCGAACGGTTATAAATGCAAGGCTCCGGTGGAGCCTTGCTGCCACCAGTTCAAAAACTGGTGGCTACATTTATTTCTTTCGCTTGCGAAAGAAATGCAACTCGAGTCCTGTTGTCTCCTAGAGCAAATCGCGTCTTTGTTGTCTCCGTGGCTAGGCACGGGTAATGTTGTTTATCAGTATGCTTCCTGCCCTGCCACATCCTGTCAATCCTTCGTCCTCCCTTGACGAAAGAGCGAAAGCGGAATATAATACTTTCGATATTTCACAGCGAGGTTGTTTATGAGAAAGAAAATCCTTTGGATCACCCAGACGGCGGCAATGCTGGCGATGCTGATCGCTCTGCAGTGGCTGACAAAGCCTGCGGGGCAGCTGCTTACCGGCACTTGTGTCAATGCGGTTTTGGCGATTACGGTGCTGTTTTGCGGCATGGGCAGCGGCATCACTGTGGCGCTGCTGTCGCCGGTGTTTGCCTATATTTTAGGAATCGCACCCCAGATCCTCACCGTTCCTGTCATTATGATCGGCAACGCGGCGTTTGTTGTGGTGCTTCATTTTGCGGGCGGGAAAGGCGTTTCCCGGTCCATTACTGCGCTTTTGGGCGCAGCACTTTGTAAGTTTGCATTGCTTTATGTACTGGTAAAGTATGGTATCTGCGGCATCCTGGCAGATGCTTTGCTTGCCCGGGGGTTACTGAAAACTCCCATGCTGACAGCACTGCCGGTAACCTTTGGCGCGCTGCAGCTGGTGACAGCGTTGATCGGCGGCACTGTGGCTCTGCTGACCCAACCGGTGCTGAAAAAAACACTGCACAAGAATTAAGGAGGCGGTAATATGCGTGGAATTCCTTCTTTGATTACCGATATTCGGAAAAAAGTATTTACAGAAGTTGCCCGCATGGCCTATTCCGGCAAGGGCTACGAGGGTGTGGACGAGCTTCCGTACATCATTGTCCCCGGCGACAGACCTCTGCACAGAGAGTCTGTGTTTCTGGAGCGGGCCATTGCCAGCGAACGAGTGCGCCTTGCTATGGGCCTGAACATCCGTCCGATCCAGACCCGGCATCTGATGACCGAGGGTATGGATGCCGCGGCGGTGGCGGAGCAGTATTATGAGCCGCCCTTGGTCAACATCATTCCCTACGCCTGCCACGCCTGTCCCACCAATCAGTACCGGGTGACGGAAAGCTGCCAGAACTGTCTGGCGGCATCCTGCCAGAAGGTGTGTCCTAAGGATGCTATTTCCTTTGTCAACGGCAAGAGTTACATTGATCCGGAGAAGTGCATTAAGTGCGGAAAGTGCGCCAAGGCCTGTCCCTATCATGCCATCATCCATCTGGAGCGCCCCTGCCAGGTTGCCTGCGGCATGGATGCTATCGTATCCGATGAGCATGGCAGAGCGGTGATCAATCAGGAGAAATGCGTTGCTTGCGGTCAGTGCTTAGTAAGCTGCCCCTTTGGTGCCATCGTAGATAAGGGTCAGATCTTCCAGGTCATCCAGTCCATCTTGCAGGGGGATAAGGTCATTGCCATCGTGGCTCCCGCGTTCGTGGGACAGTTCGGTAAAAGCTCTACTCCCGGCAAGTTTATCGCCGCCATGAAGCAGCTTGGCTTCAAGCGGATCGTGGAGGTGGCGGTGGGCGCGGATATGTGTACCATCGAGGAAGCAAAGGACTTTTTGGAGAAAGTGCCTGCGGAGCAGAATTACATGGCCACATCCTGTTGCCCGGCATGGCATTCCATGATCGAAAAGCTGTTCCCCAGTGAGATCCCGAAGATGTCCATGACCCTGACTCCTATGGTCTTTACCGCCCGGCTGATGAAGAAAAAATACCCCGGTTGCAAGGTGGTGTTTGTGGGTCCCTGCGCGGCGAAAAAGCTGGAGGCGATCCGGGCGGATATTCGCTCCGATGTGGACTTTGTGCTGACCTTCGAGGAATTGCAGGGCATGTTCGAGGCAAAGGAGATCGACTTCGATAAGATCGAGCCTATGTACGATCTAAATGAAGGTACGGCTGCAGGTCGTGGTTTTGCGGTGTCCGGCGGTGTTGCAGGCGCAGTGGAAAAGCTGATCCATCAGACCGATCCCGAGGTGGAGGTCAAGACTGCCCGGGCAGAGGGCTTGCGGGAATGCCGCAAGCTGATGACCCTGGCCAAGGCAGGGAAGTACAACGGCTATCTGCTGGAGGGCATGGCTTGCCCTGGCGGCTGCGTTGCCGGTGCAGGTACCTTGCTGCCGGTGGAGCTGGCAGCATCGGTGGTCGGCAAGTACCAAAAGGAAGCCCAGCAGGAAAGTCCGTTGGACAGCGAGTACCGGGATCACGGAAAGACATTGGATTAAGAAAAAGAGGATGCGTATCTTACGCATCCTCTTTTTGCAGAAAATGTTGGGATTGCCTTTTCCTTCCGCCTGTGGTATACTGCCTGCAGTATGAAAAAAGAAGGCAGGAAGCCATGGAATACAATGATATTTATGATGCCCAGGGGAATCTCACCGGCAGGACTCACCGCCGGGGCGCACCCTGGAAAGAAGGGGAATACGGACTTGTGGTCTGCGTATGGGTCTATGACGGCAAAGGGAAACTGCTGCTGACCCGCCGGGCACCGGAAAAAAGCTTTCCCGGCACATGGGAAAATTCCGGCGGTGCAGCCCAGGCAGGGGAGACCAGCCGGGAAGCCATTGCCCGGGAGCTGTTTGAGGAAACTGGCATCCGGGCACTGCCGGAGGAATTTGAGTTTATGGGTGCGGACCGGGACAGCCATACTCACTACCATTTTTACGCCCTGAAGCGGCAGACACCGGTTTCCGAAGTGGTACTGCTGCCTGGGGAAACAGATGGCGTCAAGTGGGCAAGCTTTGACCAGATCCACGCCATGATCCGCCGGAAAGAGATCTGCCGGATTATTGCCCATCAGTTCCTGCGTCAGGAGCAGGATCTGAAGGCTAAGCAAAATGCACAATCAAATTAAGTGATTTTTGGATGAGATAACGAGTGATTTTTTCTTGCAATCCCACAGGCATCTGGGATATAATGAAAAAAAGCGTTTTTCGAGCATCCGGCAAAAACGCTTCTGCCGGATGAGAAAAACGCTTTTCTTTTTTACAAACAAGCATGGAGGACAAGAATATGATCGAGATTACCAAACTTCCCATCAAACACGGAAAAGTTCCCCTGCGGATTGCCCGGGGACATTTTGCCACCAATCACAGCCATATCAATTACTATATTGACATTACCTACCAGAAGACCCGTTTGAGCGAGGCCAAGGAGACCGCCCGGGAGCTGGTGTCCCATTTTATTAATAATACACCCGTGGATACTGTTTTGTGTCTGGACGGCACTGCTGTGCTGGGTGCTTGCGTGGCAGAGGAGCTGACCAAGACCGGATTCCGTACCATCAACCAGCACCAGACCATCTATATTGTCGAGCCGGAGTTCAACGCCAACTCCCAGATCATCTTCCGTGACAACATGCAGCCGATGCTGCGCAATAAGCACGTGCTGATCCTGATGGCATCGGTCACCACCGGCTTTACCGCCAAGCGGGCCATTGAAGCCATCGGCTATTACGGCGGCAATATCGCCGGCGTCGCTGCCATCTACCGTGCGGTGGATGAGGTGGAGGGACATCCCGTCCGCTCCGTGTACAGTGTGGAAGACCTGCCGGATTACGCCAGCTACGATTATCGGGAGTGCCCCTACTGTAAGCAGGGCCGCCGGATCGAAGCGCTGGTCAACAGCTACGGATACTCCGCTCTGTAACCCCACATTATATAATATGAGAAGCCCCGTTCCTTGGAACGGGGCTTGTTCTGTTTTCGGCAATAAAAAAGAGGGCAAAAATGCCCCAAAAACTTAAAAATATTCATTGACAAACCAAATTATCTGTTGTACAATGGTATTCCATATTGTGATATTATGCCCATTTATGCGATTTGACCCAGCATGAGCATTTTAGCACAGATTATGGCGGTTGTCAAGCGGCAAGTTAATAGAATTTGACAACTGACCCACGCGTATTAAATTTGTAAGCAACACAACATTCAGGCGAAAGCCGAAAGAAAGGCTGTGATGATCCATATGGCAATGGTCAAGGACGTGAAGTTCGGCAAGACCATGCGTAAGTCTTACGCGAAGTACGATGAGATCCTTCAGATCCCCAACATGCTGAAGATCCAGAAGGACTCCTACGAGTGGTTCCTTAGGGAAGGTCTCAAGGAAGTATTCAAGGATGTGGGCACCATTACCGATTTCTCCGGTAAGCTGGAGCTTAGCTTCCTGGATTACTCCATGGACGAAAAGCCCAAGTACACCATCGAGGAGTGCAAGGAGCGGGATGCTACCTATGCAAAGCCCATCAAGGTGCGGGTGCGTCTGCGCAACACCGAGACCGACGAGATCAAGGAGCAGGAGATCTTCATGGGAGATTTCCCCATCATGACGGGCGGCGGCACCTTTGTGATCAACGGTGCTGAGCGTGTCATCGTCTCCCAGATCGTCCGTAGCCCCGGTATGTACTACGGTCACGAGGTGGACAAGGCTGACCAGCACACCTATACCGCTACGGTCATTCCTTACCGCGGTGCATGGCTGGAGTACGAGACTGACAATAATAATGTATTCTGGGTGCGTATCGACAAGAACCGTAAGCTGCCCATCACCTGCCTGATCCGCGCCATGGGCGTGGAGACCGACGAGGCCATCAAGGCAATGTTCGGTGAGGACGAGCGGATCCTGGCTACCCTGGAGAAGGACACCTGCAAGACCCGCGAGGAGTCTCTGCTGGAGATCTACCGCCGTCTGCGTCCCGGTGAGCCTCCCACGGTGGAGACTGCCATTGCCCATCTGGAGGGCCTGCTGTTTGATGCCCACCGCTACGATGTAAGCAAGGTCGGCCGCTATAAGTTCAATAAGAAGATGGACATCTGGAGCCGTCTGTCCGGCCAGGAAGTGGCAGAGCCCATTGCCGATCCCATGACCGGCGAGATCCTGGCTATGCCCGGCGACTTCATCACCCGGGATATGGCCCACGAGCTGAGCCGCAAGGGTGTCAACGAGGCTACTATTAAGGTAGGCGACCAGAAGGTCAAGGTCCTGTCCAACAACATGGTGGACATGGCTCGGTTTGTTGACTTTGATCCTGCCGAGTACGGCATTCGCGAGAAGGTCCATTACAGCGTCCTCAAGGAAATGCTGGAGACCCCTGATATCGACTGGGCTGACGCCATTGCCGAGCGCTATGACGATCTGATCCCCAACCATATCATCGTGGACGACATCATGGCATCCATCAACTATCTGAACTGCGTTGCCATGGGTGTTGGCGTTGCCGATGATATCGACCATCTGGGCAACCGCCGCCTGCGCTGTGTCGGTGAGCTGCTGCAGAACCAGTTCCGTATCGGCTTCAGCCGTCTGGATCGCGTGATCCGGGAGCGCATGACTGTGCAGGATCTGGATGCGGTTACCCCCCAGAGCTTGATCAATATCCGTCCTGTCACCGCTGTGATCAAGGAGTTCTTCGGCTCCAGCCCTCTGAGCCAGTTCATGGACCAGAATAACCCTCTGGCCGAGCTGACCCACAAGCGCCGTCTGTCCGCACTGGGCCCCGGCGGTCTGAGCCGTGAGCGCGCCTCCTTTGACGTGCGTGATATTCACTACACCCACTACGGCCGTATGTGCCCCATTGAGACTCCCGAAGGTCCCAACATCGGTCTGATCAACTATCTGGCCACCTTCGCCAAGATCAATGAGTACGGCTTCGTGGAAGCTCCCTACCGCAAGGTGGACAAGGCTACCGGCAAGGTTACCGATATCGTGGAGTATATGACCGCGGATGTAGAAGACGAT
Source organism: Faecousia sp. (assembly GCA_045578025.1). GTDB lineage: Bacteria > Bacillota > Clostridia > Oscillospirales > Oscillospiraceae > Faecousia. The sequence goes on from JAZNJN010000124.1 coordinate 13,569, forward strand.
TTCTATATCTGCCAGGCCAATGAGCCCCTGGACGAGAACGGCTGCCTGCTTAACGCCCGTATTACCTGCCGCCACCGCAATGAGATTATCGAAGTGGATCGGGAAATGATCGACTATCTGGATGTTTCTCCCAGAATGATGATCTCCATCGCCACTTCTTTCATTCCCTTCCTGCAGAACGACGACGCAAACCGTGCTTTGATGGGCGCAAACATGCAGCGTCAGGCTGTGCCTCTGCTGACCACCGAGCCTCCCGTTGTCGCTACCGGCATCGAGCATAAGGCTGCTGTGGACTCTGAAGTCTGCCTGAAGGCAAAGAAGCCCGGTGTAATTATGTCTGTTTCCGCTACCGAGATCACCGTCAAGTATGACGATGGGGAAGTGGAAGTTTGCACTCTGACCAAGTTCGCCCGCAGCAATGCCGGCACCTGCATCAACCAGCGTCCCATCGTGGAGGTTGGCGAGCGGGTAGACACCGAGCAGATCATTGCGGACGGTCCTTCCTGCTCCGGCGGCGAGATCGCTCTGGGTAAGAACGTCCTCATCGGCTTCGTCACCTGGGAAGGCTACAACTACGAGGACGCCATTCTGCTGAACGAGCGCCTTGTGAAGGAAGACGTCTTCACCTCTATCCACATCGAGGAGCACGAGACCGAGGCCCGGGACACCAAGCTGGGACCCGAGGAGATCACCCGTGACATCCCCAATGTGGGAGAGGATACCCTGAAGGATCTGGACGAGAACGGTATCATCCGCATCGGTGCGGAAGTCCGTTCCGGTGACTACCTGGTTGGTAAGGTCACCCCCAAGGGCGAGACCGAGCTGACCCCCGAGGAGCGGTTGCTGCGCGCCATCTTCGGTGAGAAGGCAAGAGAAGTCCGCGACACCTCTTTGAAGGTGCCTCACGGCGAAAGCGGCATCGTTGTGGATGTCAAGGTCTTCACCAAGGAGAACTCCGATGAGCTGGCTCCCGGTGTTACCAAGTCCGTCCGTGTTTATATTGCCCAGAAGCGTAAGATCTCCGTGGGTGATAAGATGGCCGGCCGTCACGGTAACAAGGGCGTCGTTTCCCGGGTTCTTCCTGAGGAAGATATGCCCTTCCTGCCCGACGGTACTCCTCTGGATGTGGTTCTGAACCCCCTGGGCGTGCCTTCCCGTATGAACATCGGTCAGGTTCTGGAGGTTCACCTTGGCTATGCCGCAAAGGCACTGGGCTGGAAGGTTGCCACCCCCGTGTTCGACGGCGCCAACGAGAAGGATATTCGTGAGACTCTGAAGCTGGCAGGCCTCCGTGAGGACGGCAAGACCGTTCTGTACGACGGCCGTACCGGTGAGCCCTTCGATAACCTGGTCACTGTCGGTTATCCCTACTACCTGAAGCTGCACCACCTGGTCGACGATAAGATCCATGCCCGTTCCACCGGTCCTTACGCACTGGTTACCCAGCAGCCTCTGGGCGGTAAGGCCCAGTTCGGCGGTCAGCGTTTCGGCGAAATGGAAGTTTGGGCGCTGGAAGCTTACGGCGCTGCTTACACCCTGCAGGAGATCCTGACTGTCAAGTCCGACGATGTCACCGGCCGTGTCAAGACCTACGAAGCCATCGTCAAGGGCGCAAACATTCCCAAGCCCGGCGTTCCCGAGTCCTTCAAGGTTCTCGTCAAGGAACTGCAGGCTCTGTGTCTGGATGTGCGTGTGCTGGATGAGATGGGCAACGAGATCGAGCTGAAGGACGAGGACGAGGATGATGAGCTGATCTACACCGGCGGTCCTGCCAATGATCTGGTAGTGGATGCCAACGAGGTGCTGGAGTCCGGCTTCAACATCGACACCGACGGCCCCGAGGATATTATGGACGTGTTCGGCGATATGGCAGACGATGCCGCCGACATGGATGAAGAATAAGGAGGCGTAAGTATGGCAGATGCCACCTTTGATGCCATTAAAATTGGCATTGCTTCGCCGGAAATGATCCGGCAGTGGTCCCATGGCGAAGTCAAAAAGCCTGAGACCATCAATTACCGCACCTTGAAGCCCGAGCGGGACGGCCTCTACTGTGAAAAGATCTTTGGACCTACCAAGGATTGGGAGTGCCACTGCGGTAAGTATAAGAAAATCAAGTATAAGGGCAAGATCTGTGACCGCTGCGGTGTGGAAGTCACCAAGGCAAAGGTCCGCCGTGAGCGGATGGGTCACATCGAGCTTGCTGCTCCCTGCAGCCATATCTGGTACTTTAAGGGCATTCCTTCCCGTATGGGTCTGATCCTGGATATCAGCCCCAAGGTACTGGAGAAGGTCCTGTATTTCGCTGCTTATATCGTCACCGATCCCGGCGATGCACCTCTGGCTCTGAACCAGGTGCTCACCGAGAAGGAATACCGGGATATGCGGGAAAAGTACGAGGACGACTTCAAGGCCGGCATGGGCGCAGAGGCTGTCAAGGAGCTTCTGGAGCAGATCGATCTGGAAGCACTGTCTGTGCAGCTGCGTGAAGAGCTGAAGACCGCATCTTCCCAGAAGAAGCTGCGTCTTGTCAAGCGTCTGGAGGTCGTGGAGGCATTCCGGGAATCCGGCAATAATCCTGCCTGGATGATCATGGATGTGCTGCCGGTCATTCCTCCGGATATCCGTCCCATGATCCAGCTGGACGGCGGTCGTTTCGCTACTTCTGACCTGAACGATCTGTATCGCCGGGTCATCAACCGTAACAACCGTCTGAAGAGACTGATCCAGCTCAACGCCCCCGACATCATCGTGCGCAACGAAAAGCGCATGCTGCAGGAGGCTGTGGACGCTCTGATCGACAACGGCCGCCGCGGCCGTGCCGTCACCGGTGCCAACAACCGGGCGCTGAAGTCCCTTTCTGATATGCTCAAGGGCAAGCAGGGCCGTTTCCGTCAGAACCTGCTGGGTAAGCGTGTTGACTACTCCGGTCGTTCCGTTATTGTCGTCGGTCCTGAGCTGAAGCTTTATCAGTGCGGCGTGCCTAAGGAGATGGCCATCGAGCTGTTCCGGCCCTTCGTGATGAAGAAGCTGGTTGCCGACGGCCTGGCTAACAACATCAAGTCCGCCAAGAAGATGATCGACAAGGGCAAGACCGAGGTTTGGGATGCTCTGGACGAGATCATCAAGGACCGTCCTGTTATGCTGAACCGTGCGCCTACCCTGCACCGTCTGGGTATCCAGGCTTCCGAGCCCATCCTGGTGGAAGGCCGCGCACTGAAGCTGCATCCCCTTTGCTGTACTGCATTTAACGCCGACTTTGACGGCGACCAGATGGCTATCCACGTGCCCCTGTCCGCAGAGGCACAGGCCGAGGCAAGACTGCTGAT
>JAZNJN010000125.1:0-12238 GCA_045578025.1 Faecousia sp.
GCCCAGGCGATCCTCTTGCCACAGCGCCGCCGGACCATCGCCAGCATCATCATGCAGACCACAGGGCAAATAAAGGTGGCCACCGGGATCAGTCCGCCCATGCACATAATTACGACTGCCAATGCGGCAAAAATACCGCCAAGGGCCACTGCCCTTCCAAAATCACTTCTGTGCGCCATTGTTCTTCAGCAGGCGGTACTTGATATCCCAGAGTTTCTGGCTCAAGTCCACATAGTAGGTATGAGGATTGTCGAACCGCTTGACCTCGTCCCAGAGTTTATCCACCTGCTCCAGACAATAGCTGCGGATCTGGTGCAGGTCGGGGCAGTCATAAACCAGTTCGCCGTTTTTGAAAATAGGCACCTGCAGTTCCTTTGCTGTGAAGTTATAGACGGTTTTGGTCTTCCAGGTTGCTTCAGGGTCGAAAATCTCCAGATCCTTGCTGTCATCCACAGTTTCATCATAGACGCAAAGATAATCTGCGATGGCCTTTCCGGTGTCGTTGCCGTAGAAGCGGTAGAGCTTCTTGAAGTGGGGGTTGGTGATCTTGCCCACATTCTCGGAGATCTTGATCTTGGGCTGGATGGTGCCGTCCTCCCGTTCAATGGCAGCCAGCTTGTACACGCCGCCAAACACCGGCTCGCTTCTGGCTGTGATCAGCCGCTCACCTACGCCGAACATATCGATCTTCGCGCCCTGGCGGAGCAGATCCTGAATGATATACTCATCCAGAGAGTTGGACACAGAAATCTGGCACTCTGTCCAACCGGCATCGTCCAGCATTTTTCTTGCTTTCTGAGTCAGATATGCCATATCGCCGGAATCCAGGCGGATGCCGCACTTGGTAATGCCCTTGGGCTTCAGCACCTCGTTAAAGACACGGATGGCATTGGGAATACCGGATTTCAGGGTGTTGTAGGTATCCACCAGCAAGGTGGCATTGTTGGGATACAGCTCGCAGTAGGTCTTGAAGGCCTCGTATTCTGTATCGTACATCTGCACCCAGGCGTGGGCCATAGGGCCGCCGGCATACACGCCGTACATCTGGTCGGAAATGGTGCAGGCAGTGCCGTTGCAGCCGCCGATGTAGGCCGCGCGGGCACCTAAAATCGCTGCATCCGCGCCCTGGGCGCGGCGGGAGCCAAACTCCAGCACCGTCCGTCCCTGGGCAGCACGAACCACCCGGTTCGCCTTGGTGGCAATCAGGCTCTGGTGGTTGACAGACAGCAGAAGGAAGGTTTCGATCAACTGAGCCTCGATGGCAGGAGCGCGAACCGTAATGATGGGCTCTTTGGGGAACACAGGCGTACCCTCGGGCACTGCCCAGATATCACCGGTAAACCGGAAGGTTTCCAGATACTTAAGGAATCCCTCGGAAAACAGCTTTCTTCCCCGGAGATATTCGATATCCTCCCGGCTGAAATGCAAATCCTTGATGTAATCGATGATCTGCTGCAGACCGGCAGCGATGGCAAAGCCACCGCCATCGGGACAACGGCGGAAGAACAGATCAAAGTAGCACATTCTGTCCTTATAGCCGTTTTCAAAATAACCGTTGCCCATGGTAAGCTCATAAAAGTCGCAGAGCATAGTCAGATTCAGCTTTTCGTTGACTGCCATATGCGGCACCCCCCATTTGATTTATGGCTATATTATAAAGCGAATGGTGAAAAATAGCAACCGTTTTTTGTTGACACGCCTTGTTTTCTGGGATATATTGGACATAGAAAGGTTGTGAGATACATGAAGATCGAAATCGGAATGAAAGGCGAAGTTTCTACCCTCGCCGAGCGGGAGGATACTGCCCTGGAGGTAGGCTCCGGTTCTCTGCTTGTTTATGCTACTCCCTGCATGGTGGCGCTGATGGAGGGTGCTGCCTGCGAAGCAATCTCTAACAGTCTGGAAGAAGGCGAAACCTCCGTAGGTATCGAACTGAACATTGCCCACACCGCCGCCACTCCTGTTGGCATGGAAGTCCGGGCAGAGGCAGAGGTCACCGCTGTAGAAGGAAAGATCATCACCTTCACCCTTCGCGCCTATGATGAAGCCGGCGAGATCGGCAGCGGCACCCACAAGCGGGCCGTCATCAACGCCCAGCGTTTTCTGGACAAAACCTACGCAAAGCTATAAATAAAGCGGCAGATAAACTGCCGCTTTTTTATTTGAAAAGATATCGCCGCTCATGCAAGTAATCGTAAATACAATATGCTGCCGGGTACATCTTTGTGCACCCGGCAGCACGCATTTTATTCTTCCTCTTCCTGACCGATAGACATGATATCGTAGGGCGTTGTCTGATAGACAAAGTAGTTCAGCCAGTTGGAAAACAGCAGATTGGCATGTCCCCGCCAGCGGACGATGGGCTCTTTGGTATCGTCATCTCCGGGGAAATAATTCTTCGGCACAGAAATGGGTAGCCCCAGCGCCTTGTCCCGTAGATATTCCTTTTGCAGAGTTTCGGGATCATACTCAGAGTGACCGGTGACGAAGATCTGTCGGCCGCCCTTGTTCATCATGGCATAAACACCGGCCTCTTCCGAGGAAGCAAGGATCTTGATCCCTTCGACTTTCTCAACATCCGCTCTGTCCACAGTGGTATGCCGGGAATGGGGTGCCCAGAAGGTATCGTCGAAGCCCCGGAGCAGGATGGACCGCTTATAATCTGCGGTATGGGGATAAACGCCAAAGAGTTTTTCCGGCAGGTCTTTCTTCTGGATGCCGTAATGGTAGTAAAGTCCGGCCTGAGCGCCCCAGCAGATATGGAAAGTGGAATGGACATGGGTCTTGCTCCACTCCATAATTTGGCACAGCTCGTCCCAGTAGTCCACATCCTCAAAGGCCAGCTTCTCCACCGGCGCGCCGGTGATCACCATGCCGTCAAACTTGCGGTGCTTCAGCTCGTCGAAGCTCTTATAGAAGGAGAGCATATGCTCCTCGGATACATTTTTTGCCTTGTGGGTCGTGGTATGCATCAGTTCCAGATTCACCTGCAAAGGGGTGTTGCCCAACAAACGGCTGAGTTGGGTTTCCGTGGTGATCTTGGTGGGCATGAGATTCAGCAGCACGATCTCCAGAGGACGGATATCCTGCTTCATTGCTCGGTTCTGGGGCATGACAAATATATTCTCCTGCTGCAATGCCGCAGCGGCAGGCAGGTCATTGGGGATTCGAATCGGCATAAAGATCCCTCCTGTGGGATAGTCTTAGGGGTATTTTACCCCAACGACTCTATTTTGTCAATTCTTGTCCCCTGATAGTAATATACTAGGATTTCTTCATAGGTACTTCCCGCCACCGCCATAGCATCCGCCCCGTACTGACTCATGCCCACCCGATGTCCCTTGCCGGAGGTGGTGACGGTCACAGTATCCCCCTCCGCCTTTATGCTAAAAGCTGTGGAATTTAGGGACAGCAGCTTGCGAAGCTCCGTGCCGGTATAGCTCTTTCCCGCCAGAACCATGGTAGCCACGCCACCGCCCCGGGTATAAGTCACCGTACCTAGCCAGGATTTCGGCTTCCCAGTAAGTTTTCGACCCAAAAGAGCGGCAAGCTCTCCACCGGTGAAGGTCACTGTGTGGGAATAAGGCTGTGCCTGCTCCTCGCCCGGACTAATTACCGACTGCAAATACGGCACTTCCGCGCCCCAGACCGCCACCGCATCCTCTGTCCGTCCCCCGGAGCAGGAAAAATAGGTGGCATCGATCAGCGCTCCTTCATAGGTAAGGACTTGTCCCGCTGTGCTATGTACCGCAGTTCGAATCTTATCCAGATTTTCCCGGGTGCCGCCGTCCGCCTCGTATGCCGCCTCCGTCATATAGGCTTGGCAACAGGTAGAATCGGTACAGATAGCGCCAGCCGTATGCTTGATACCGTCCCGGACGCGCTTCAGTGTGTATGTCCTTGCCACCACGGCCTGAGCTTTCAGCGCCTCCTCTTCAAAATCTGCAGGCATCTCTGCGATGACAACGCAGATAATGTACGCATCCAGCTCCATCATTTTTACAGTATTATCTGCCATCAGCACAGGGATCAGCACCGATTCCTGCTGTGGCTGTGGCTGTGGCTGTGTCTGTGTCTGCTGCAAATATGTTGGCTCTGTAGCTGGCTCAAAGACTTGTCCTCTCACCGGTGTCAGCAGATCCCCAAACTGCAACACCAGACCCGGCATCAGCACCCCCATCAGAAATACTCCAATCATTTCTTTCCATCTGCGTTCCATTCTGATCCCTCCTGCCAACATCTTAACAAGAGGGGCGTTTGGAAATCTGCCGTAAACTGACGAAATATTTTCCAAATTTTTCCCAGTTCTTGACATCGTTCCGAGTGGCAAGTATAATTTAAGAGAGAATCCTTCGAAATGGAGCAGCTGTATGAAAACTTCACTCAAGCGTATCCTACCGATCCTTCTTGCGATCGTCACAATATGCAGCATTATTTGGTATTTGTTTGTCTATGACACAGACTTCACCCGGGATCTGCTGCTGAAACAGGCCCGGCTCTTTGAAAGCAACGGCAATCATGCTACCGCCGCATGGTTTTACGATCTGGCGTACCGTCAGTCCGGCAACAGTGAGGCTGTGGTGATCGAGCTTGCAGAGCAATTTAAAGCAAACGGGAACTACTCAAAAGCGGAGTACACCCTTTCCAATGCCATCTCGAAAGGCGGCTCTGTGGAACTGTACATCGCCCTGTGCAAAACTTATGTAGAGCAGGATAAATTACTGGATGCTGTCACCATGCTGGACAATGTGGCAGACCCACAGCTCAAATCCCAGTTGGATGCCCAGCGTCCTTCTGCACCGGAAGCCACCCCTGCCCCCGGATTTTACAGCCAATATATCAATGTCAGCATTGAAAGCAGTTCCGACACCCTTTATGCATCCGATGACGGAGAGTATCCCTCTATCGAGAAGGACCGTTATGAAAACGGCATGACCCTCGTCGCCGGCGAGAATACCATCTACGCGGTATCTGTGGGTGAGAACGGTCTGGTCAGTCCCCTTTCCATTCTGGGTTATACCGTTGGCGGTGTCATAGAAGAAGTGACCTTCTGCGACAGTGCGCTGGATGCACTGGTACGGGAAAAGCTGGGCATGGATTCCGATGACAAGATCCTTACCAGTGACCTTTGGACAATCACAGCGCTTGCAATGCCCCAAACCACAGAGGATTACAAGGATCTGCAGTACTTCCCTTATCTGACATCCCTGACCATTGATAAGGGCAGCTTCTCTTCTCTGCAAAACCTTTCTTCCCTGTCACAGCTGACAAAGCTGTCTGTGACCGACTCGACCCTTTCCGCACAGGATCTTCTTTCTATTGCCGCTCTTCCCAATCTGAAGGAGCTTACCTTGTCCGGCTGTATGCTCTCCAGCATCCAGAATCTTTCCGGTGCGAAAAAGCTGGAGTATCTGGATCTGAGTAATAACACAATCCGAGATGCATCGGCGCTGTCCTTTATATCCGGGCTGAAACAGTTGGATCTTTCCCACAACGCGCTGACCAACCTCAGCTATCTGAGTGCGCTAAACGGCCTCACCAAGCTGAATGTATCCTACAATTCCCTTGCCTCCCTCGTTCCTCTGGCAAGCTGCACCGCACTGACCGAACTGGATGTCTCCCACAATTCCATCGGCAATCTCAGCGGTGTTGAATCGCTGACAAATCTTGTGAAGTTCAACGCCGGTTACAACAATCTGACAGAGGCAGATCTGCTTTCCGGCCTTTCTAATCTGGTAGAACTAACCCTTTCCAACAATACCCTGCTGGATATCAATTCTCTTTCTTCTCTTGTGAAGCTGGAGTATCTGGACTTCTCCCACAACGAGATCGAAGCCCTGCCCCAGTGGCCCGCAAGCTGCGCGCTGGTGCACATCAACGGCGCTTACAATAAACTTAAAACTGTGAATTCCCTGGCAGGCTACAGTCAGCTTAACACTGTGATCATGGACTATAACAGCGACATCAAGTCCGTGGATGCCCTCGCTTCCTGCCCCTATCTGATCCGGGTAGACGTCAGCGGTACAAAGGTGAAGGATGTATCGAAGCTAACAGAGCAAAGCATCATCGTCAACTACACACCGTAAACCAAAACCCTCCGGGAAATTCCCGGAGGGTTTTCTTATGCGTATTTCAGAACCAGCGCCAAGGTCGCTTCCGCTGCCTGCGCCCGGACTGCGTCCCGGTCGCCGGAAAAATGATACTCCTCCGCCAATGTGACCTTTGTATCTGAATAACCGATAAAAACCGTGCCAACCGGGTTGCCGAAATCATCGCCTCCCGGTCCGGCAAGACCGGTGACCGATACCGCAGCATCCGCATCCAGCAGCTTTCTTGCCCCCTGCGCCATGGCACGGGCAGTGGGTGCAGAAACCGCGCCATACTCGTTAAGGGTCTGTTCGTCCACACCAAGCAGGCGATGCTTGATCTCGTTACAGTAGCTGACCACGCCGCCTTTATAGACACTGGATGCACCGGGAACGGCGGTAAGCAGCTGACCGATCATGCCTCCGGTGCAGCTTTCTGCGGTAGCAAGGGTCTTTCCCTCCAGAGCGGTCAAAACCTTACAGCACAGGCTCATCATAGTATCCGATCCGGATCCTTTCCACGCTGGCAAGGGCCTTCTCGATGAGTTCTTCCCGGTTCAGGCTCTTTTCCGCGTTCAGCAGCTGTCCCAATGTGGGCTTGGTCTTGGGATGCTTGGGGGTAAAGACCGTGCAGCAGTCCTCATAGGGCAAAATGGAAGTATCCATTGTACCGATTTTACGGGCAATGGTGACGATCTCCTCTTTGTCCATGCCCACCAGAGGCATGAAGATAGGAATATCCACCACCGCACCGGTGACTGCCATGGCCTCCATGGTCTGGGACGCCACCTGGCCTAAGTTTTCACCGGTGATCAGTGCGCCACAGCCGTCATGCTTGGCAATGTTCTGGGAGATCTCCATCATAAACCGGCGCATGATGAGGGTAAAGAACTCCTCGGGGCAGTTGTCCCGGATCGCCTCCTGGATCTCCGTAAAGGAGACCACATTTAGAGTCATTTTGCCGGAATACTTGGTCACCAGCCGGGCAAGCTCGATAACCTTGTCCTTGGCAAGCTGAGAGGTATAGGGATAAGAGAAGAAGTGGACGCACTCGATCTCCACGCCCCGCTTAGCGATCATATAAGCCGCCACGGGAGAGTCGATACCGCCAGACAGCAGGCACATGGCTCTGCCGCCCACACCGGTGGGCAGACCGCCGGCGCCTGCTTCTGCAGGACCGTGGACATAGGCGGCCAGATCCCGGACCTCCACATAAACGGTATAGGCAGGATGGTGGACATCCACCCGGCAGGAAGGATGGGCCTCCGCCAGCCGTCCGCCGATCTCCTGAGAGATCTGGATGGAGTTTAAGGGGAACTGTTTGTCAGACCGCTTGGATTCCACCTTAAAGGACTCGGCACAATCCAGATCATCCCCCAGATAGTTTTCAATGGCATCATAGATGGCATCCAGGTCCTTTGCACAGGGGCGGCAGCGGCACAGGCTGACCACACCAAAAATGCAGTGGCAGGCCTCCCACGCACCGTCCACATCGGCATTTTCGTCCATGGGCTCTACATAGACGGTAGACTGCATAATATATACATCAAAATTGCCGTACAGCTTCATGCGGCGGCGGACATTCTGCCGCAGCTTGGATTCAAACTGGCGCTTGTTTGCGCCCTTCAGGACGATCTCGCCCAGCTTCAAAAGAAAAATTTCCTTCACTTGTGTTTCCTCACTTTATCGGTTTCCCAGATTCACTGCCCGGTACTGAATGGCCTCGGCAATGTGATGGGGTTGAATTTCGGCATTTCCCTCCAGATCCGCAATGGTTCTGGCGACTTTGAGTATTCTGTCGTAGCTCCGGGCGGTAAGGCCCATGGCATCAAAGGCCTGCTTCATCAGCTCCGCGCTGGATTCATCCAGTGTGCAAAACTTACGCATTTCCTCCGGACCCATCCGGGCATTGCACATATTGCCGTCACCGCCAAAACGCTGATGCTGGCGCTGCCGGGCGGCATTCACCCGCTCTTTGATGGTAGCGGAGGGCTCTGCCTCCTCCCGCCGGCGCAGGTCTTCAAAATGGACAGCAGGCACTTCCACTACAATATCAATTCTGTCCAACAAAGGTCCTGAAATACGCCCACGGTAATTTTCCACCGCCTGATCGGAGCAGGTGCAGCGACCGGACACATCGCCGTACCAGCCACATTTGCAGGGATTCATGGCACAGACCAACATAAATTCCGCAGGATAAGTCACCGCACCGGAAACCCGGGAGATGGTCACATTTCCGTCCTCCATAGGCTGGCGCATCATATCCAAAGTGTCCTTGCGGAACTCCGGCAGCTCGTCTAAAAACAGTACACCCTTGTGGGCCATGGAGATTTCACCGGGTTTGGGATTGGTGCCGCAGCCGGCAAGACCGGCATTGGAGATTGTGTGATGGGGGCTGCGGAAAGGACGACGGGTGATCAGCGGCTCTTTCGCAGAAAGCATACCCATGACAGAATAGATCTGACTGACCTCCAAGGATTCCTCCCATGCCATATCCGGCAAAATGGAGGGCAGGCGCTTAGAAAGCATACTCTTACCCGAGCCGGGAGGTCCGATCAAAAGCACATTATGAGAGCCGGCAGCGGCCACTTCCAGCGCCCGCTTCACATTCTCCTGTCCCAGCACATCCTTGAAATCCGCGCCCTGAGTATCGGACAGCTCCGGCTCCCAGAGAGGTTCGGGATTCAAAACGGTTTCACCGTTCAGTCCGGCGATCAGTTCCTTTACATTGCGAATGCCGTAGACCACCGGACCTCTTGCCAAAGTCGCTTCCGCAGCATTTTCATAGGGGACAAACAGGGCCTTGACGCCCTCTTTCTTGGCAGCCAGTGCCATAGGCAGCACGCCGGAGACCGGGCGCAATGTTCCCTCCAGGCTCACCTCGCCTAAGAATGCGCTGGTGGCTTTCGGTTTGCGGACACTTCCGGAGGCACAAAGAATGCTCAAAAGGATGGGCAGGTCATAATGAGTGCCTGCTTTTTTAAGGTTTGCCGGTGCCAGGTTCACGGTGATCCGGCTGGCAGGAAAGGTCATGCCGGAATTCTTTGCCGCAGCGCGGACCCGTTCCCGGGCCTCCTTCACCGCTGCATCGGGAAGACCTACAATATCAAAGCCCGGCAGACCATTGGAGATATAGCATTCCGCCATCACGGCGCAGCCGCGGATGCCGGTGATACCCAATGTTCTTATACTGCAGATCATACTTTCGCCCCTTTTTCCCATTTTTTATCATCATACCCCACCCCGCCAGAAAACGCAATCTTTTTTTGTCGCCTTATATTTTTCATAACGCTTTTGTTGACACAGTACATACTTTCGTTTATAATAAAAGTACATAGTAAGAAAGTGTTTTTACGCTTTAGTGATTATTTTCTTTGGAAGGAGCGAGGCCGATGAACTATAGCCAAAGCAAAAAGCAGCCTATCTTTTATATCATCGCATCCGCTATCTGCGTTGCTCTTATTGGCGTTGCCTCGTGGGCATTGATCAGTTCCCTTTCTAAGAACACGCAGATCAACTGGTCCATGCTGGGTTCTTTCGTCACAGAGGATGGTCAGCTCAAGGAAACTATGGAGCTGTCGATCACCGGTAGCATTCAAAAAGATCCGGCAAAGCGGGATATTCTGACACTGAGTATTTCCCTTCCTGAAACTTTTCCCTACAGTTTTTCCGCAAGCAACAGCTTCTACAGCATGAGCGATGAGATCGACTCCATACCTTATTATGCCTGCTCGGGTTACTCTTTAGGAAAAGAATCAAGTGCTCCTGAGCTGTGTTTTTTCGCTCTCGATGAAGAAAAACAGTGGGCCGTTTTCCTCTGGCCCGACGATCCCGGACAGATTCTGGTCGCATCCGCAGCTCCCGGGGTAGATCCTAGGCAGATCATTTCTCATTTCCAGACATTTCTGGACATCCACAAAACCAACGAATAGAATCGGTTCCTTCCTCTCCCCATAGCAGATAACCTCTGCTATGGGTTTTTTATGCACATTTTTCCTCGAAAGGTTGGGGTTTATGACTTTACAAACGAAATGAAAGGTGATATGATATTGAAGACGAACTTTGAATACTTTAGGAGGTATTTTATCTTGGCAAGAAAATTCAAGACCATGGACGGCAATACTGCTGCCGCCCACGTCAGCTATGCATTTACTGAAGTAGCTGGCATCTACCCCATCACCCCGTCCAGCCCCATGGCTGACAATGTGGACCAGTGGTCCGCTGCCGGCCGCAAGAACATCTTCGGCGACACCGTCAAGGTCGTTGAGATGCAGTCCGAAGCCGGTGCTGCCGGTACCGTCCACGGCTCTCTGGCCGCCGGTGCTCTGACCACCACCTACACCGCATCCCAGGGCCTGCTGCTGATGATCCCCAATATGTACAAGATCGCCGGCGAGCTGCTCCCCTCCGTGTTCCATGTTTCTGCCCGTACCGTGGCTACTCAGGCTCTGAACATCTTCGGTGACCACTCCGACGTTTACGCCTGCCGCCAGACAGGTTTCGCTATGCTGGCTGAGACCAACGTGCAGGAAGTTATGGACCTGGGCGCTGTTGCCCACCTGGCTTCCATTGAGGGCCGCGTTCCCTTCATCAACTTCTTCGACGGCTTCCGTACTTCCCACGAGATCCAGAAGGTCGCTATCTGGGACTACGAGGATCTGAAGGAAATGTGCAACATGGAGGCTGTGGCTGAGTTCCGCAAGCACTCTTTGAACCCCGAGCGCCCCGCAATGCGCGGTAGCCATGAGAACGACGACATCTTCTTCCAGCACCGCGAGGCCTGCAACAAGTACTACACCGCTCTGCCCGCAGTTGTGGAGAAGTACATGGCTAAGGTCAACGAGAAGCTGGGCACTGACTATCAGCTGTTCAACTACTACGGCGCAGCAGACGCCGATCGCGTCATCGTCTGCATGGGTTCCTTCTGCGACGTTGCTGAGGAAGTCATCGATTACCTGAACGCCCACGGCGAGAAGGTCGGCCTGATCAAGGTCCGCCTGTTCCGTCCCTGGAGCGCTGAGCATCTGCTGGCTGCTATCCCCGCTACTGTTAAGAAGATCGCTGTTCTGGACCGTACCAAGGAGCCCGGCTCTCAGGGCGAGCCCCTGTACCAGGATGTGGTCATGACTCTGGCTAAGGCCGGCAAGAACGACATCACCGTTATCGGCGGCCGTTACGGTCTGGGTTCCAAGGATACCCACCCCGCTTCCGTATTCGCTGTTTACGAAGAGCTGGCAAAGGCTGAGCCCAAGCATGAGTTCACCATCGGCATCGTGGACGATGTGACCAACCTCAGCCTTCCGGAGAAGGTCTCCCCCAACACCGCTGCAGAAGGCACCATCGAGTGCAAGTTCTGGGGCCTGGGCGGCGACGGCACCGTCGGTGCAAACAAGAACTCCATCAAGATCATCGGCGACCACACCGGCAAGTACGTACAGGCTTACTTCCAGTACGACTCCAAGAAGACCGGCGGTGTCACCGTTTCCCACCTGCGCTTCGGCGACAAGCCCATCAAGTCCCCCTACTACATCAACAAGGCTGACTTCGTGGCTTGCCACAACCCCTCCTACATCACCAAGGGCTTCAAGATCGTTCAGGACGTCAAGCCCGGCGGCGTTTTCCTGATCAACTGCCAGTGGAACGCCGAGGAGCTGGAGCATCATCTGGATGCAGCTTCCAAGCGTTACATCGCTGAGAACAACATTCAGCTGTACACCATCAACGCCATTGACCTGGCCATCAAGGTCGGCATGGGCAAGCGCACCAACACCATCCTGCAGTCCGCATTCTTCTCCCTGGCACAGGTTATGCCCGGCGAAGAGGCTATCGGCTACATGAAGGACGCTGCTGAGAAGTCCTACGCCAAGAAGGGTATGGACGTTGTTGAGTGCAACTGGAAGGCCATCGACGCAGGCGCTACCGCTTATGTGAAGATCGACGTTCCCGCTGCCTGGGCTGAGGCTCAGGATGCCATGGACGAAGTCGAGCTGATCGGCAACCCCGAGACTGTGAAGCTGGTTAAGAGCATCCTGAATCCCGTTGGTAAGATGGACGGCGACAGTCTGCCCGTTTCCGCTTTCGTGGACTATGTAGACGGCCAGTTCGCTCTGGGCGCTGCCGCTTACGAAAAGCGCGGCGTTGCCGTTACCGTT
>JAZNJN010000126.1:0-10482 GCA_045578025.1 Faecousia sp.
TCATCACCGATGCTTCCGGTATGTCCGTTCTGACTGCATGGGCAGCAGGCAAGCTGTCTTCTTCCACCATCAAGAAGACCTTCGACGAGCTGGACATCGCAGGAAAGATCAAGAACCGTACCCTGATCATCCCCGGCAAGGTTGCCGTCATGAAGGGCGAGATTCAGGAGAAGCTGCCTGAGTGGAACGTTGTTGTCGGTCCTCTGGAGGCCGTTCAGCTGCCCAAGTACATGAAGGACAAGGAGTACGAGGCCGGCGTTAAGGCTGCTGAGGCTGAGCGTGCTGCCAAGGCTTCCGGTCCTAAGGAAGAGGTCAAGGAGCTTTCCTTCGAGGAGCTGCTGGAGAAGCGCGTTCCCAAGATCGAGATCGTGGACATGGGCGTCCAGTACAAGGGTCACAACCCCGAATCCAAGACCTTCGTCACCATCGGCGAGCGCATCCACTGCATCGCTCCCGCCATCCGCAAGGCTATGGACGAGCGCGATCCCGCTCCCGTTCTGGAGCGTGCCGCTGCCCAGATCAAGGCCGGCGCTACTTACCTGGATGTCAACATCGGACCTGCTGAGAAGGACGGTCCCGAGCGCATGATGTGGGCAGTCAAGCTGCTGCAGGAGAACTTTAACAATGTTCCCCTGGCTCTGGATACCGCAAACATGAAGGCTATCGAGGCCGGTATCAAGGTCTATAACCGTACCAACGGCAAGCCCATCGTCAACTCTGCTGACGCCGGCTCCCGTATCGGCTACATCGATCTGGCTGCTGCCAACGATGCCATCTGTATCGCTCTGTGCTCTGCTGACGGTATCGCTAAGGATAACGCCGAGCGCGAAATGCACTGCGACAACATGCTGGAGCGTGGTCTGGCTCTGGGTATGACCTCCGATGACCTGTGGTTCGACCCCCTGTTCCTGGTCGTCAAGGGCATGCAGGACAAGCAGATGGAAGTTCTGGAGGCCATCAAGATGTTCTCCGACAAGGGTCTGAAGTCCACCGGCGGTCTGTCCAACAACTCTAACGGCGCTCCCAAGAACGTCCGTCCCATCATGGACTCCGCTCTGGTCGCTATGTGCATGATGCAGGGTCTGACCTCTGCGATCGTCAATCCCAACGACCTGCGACTGATGGAGACCATCAAGTCCTGCGACATCTTCAAGAATCACGTCCTGTACTCTGATTCCTATCTGGATCTGTAAGCAGGCGTAAATTCCCGTAATGTAATCCGGGAGGGAGATAACCTCCCTCCCGGATTTTGCTTTCTTTCGCTGGGAGGAGAACGAGGCTTAGCCCGTTTGCGGTGCCCGGCAGAAGCGGCGTCTGGCGAAGCAGACTTGCTTCTTGCCGACCGCGGCACTTGCTTGCCCGCTCGCTTCATCTGCCGCAGGCAGCGCTCGCGCGCGCAACCCTCCCAGCCATTTTGCTTAATTCAGTATCCCCCACCGGGGGATTTTCCGGAATTCGTATATTCAGCCACTGAGGCTTTATATAATCCGGCGGGAGCAAGCCCCCGCCCTACATCAAATCATTATTGGGAGGAAACAATCATGAGCGTATTAACCGATCTGATCTATGGCGGCTCCAATGCCGTTGCCGGCCTGACCGAAGGCGCGGTCAACGATGCCATTGCCAAGTACGGCGCAGACAAAGAAATCGCATTCCCCGATACTGCCTATTATTTCCCCACCATTTATGCTGCCACCGGCGTGAAGGTCAAGACTCTGGGCGACCTGGTGCCCTGCGTCGGTGTGCTGAAGAGCCTGATCACCAATCAGGAGGATCTGGGCCAGGCCTTGAATGCCGGCCTTGCCACCGCTGTGGGCGCTGAGATCCTGGAGGGCCTGAAGTGGGTCGACAATGCTGACCCCTATGCCGCTGATTCCGGCATCGGCTTCGTGCCCGACCCCATCATCCGTTCCCTGGGTGTGCCCCTGGTCACCGGCGATATCCCCGGTGTTGCCGTTGTTCTGGGCAAGGCGGACAATGCTGCTGACGTTGTCAATGTGGTCAAGGACTATCAGAGCAAGGGCATCATGACCTTCATGGTCGGCGATGTCATCGAGCAGTGCGCGGAAGGCGGAGTGAAGATGGGCCTTGAGTTCCGCGTCATCCCTCTGGGTCATGATGTGACCTCTGTCATTCACGTTGTCACCGTCGCTGTCCGCGCGGCGCTGATCTTCGGCAATGTCCAGCCCGGCGACCTGGGCGGTCTGCTGGCCTACACCAAGGAGCGCGTGCCTGCCTTCGTCAACACCTTCGGCACCATCGATGCTGTTGTGGTTTCTGCCGGTGCCGGCGCCATCGCTCTGGGCTTCCCCGTGGTGGTGGACATCGATCTGGGCGAGAACCAGGTTCCCGGCGCACTGGAGTCTGTCTGCGACCATAATGACACCGTCAAGAAGTCTCTGGAGCTGCGTAACATCAAGATCAAGGTCAAGGAGCTGCCCATCCCTGTGGCATTCGCTGCCGCATTCGAGGGCGAGATCATCCGTAAGGCCGATATGCACAACGAGTTCTGGTCCTCCAAGAATCCCACCGCGGAGCTGGTGATGATGCGGGACTTAAGCGAAATCGAAGATCATAAGATCACCATCATCGGACCGGATCTTTGCGATGCCAGCGAGCTGGCTCTGGCTACCTATGTGGAAGTCGCCGGCAAGAAGATGCAGGTGGACTTTGAGTCCGTTATCGAGCGGAAGTTCCATGCATGGTTCAACTACATGGAAGGCGTTATGCACACCGGTCAGCGCAATCAGGTCCGCGTCCGCGTCAGCAATGCTGCCTTTGAGGCTGGTCTGAGCCTGAAGCATTTCGCGGAAGTACTGTATGTGATGATCATGGACGAGTTTGACGCAGTTGTCGACAAGTGCCAGATCACTCTGATCACCGATGCTGCCGAGGCCGGCAAGTTCCGGGATGAGATCGCCATGCCCCGTTACGCCCAGCGCGACGACCGTCTGGCATCCATGACCGACGAGGCTGTGGACCGTTACTACACCTGTATCCTCTGCCAGTCCTTCGCACCTGCCCACTGCTGCGTGGTTACTCCCGAGCGTCTGGGTCTGTGCGGCGCAGTTTCCTGGCTGGATGCCAAGGCTACCAACGAGCTGGATCCCAACGGTCCTTGCCAGCCTATTATGAAGAAGGGTCTGATCGATGCCCGGACTGGCCGCTACGAGGAAGTTAACCGCATGATCGCGGAAGCTACCCACGGCGCGGTGGAGAATGTCACCCTGTACTCCATTCTGGAAGATCCCATGACCTCCTGCGGCTGCTTCGAGTGCATTTGCGGTATCGAAGCGGTTTCCAGCGGTGTCATCGTGGTCAACCGGGAATATAAGGGCATGACCCCTGCCGGCATGACCTTCGGCGAGCTGGCATCCTGCACCGGCGGCGGTGTCCAGACTCCAGGCTTTATGGGCCATGGCCGTCACTTTATCGCCTCCAAGAAGTTCCTGGCTGCCGAGGGCGGTATCGAGCGTATCGTCTGGATGCCCAAGGAGCTGAAGGACGATGTGGCAGAAAGACTTAACAAGACCGCTTTCGAGCTGTACGGCATCGAGAACTTTACCGACATGGTGGCGGATGAGACTGTTACCTGCGATGCAGAGGAGCTGATCGGCTGGCTGACCGAGAAGGGTCACCCCGTTCTGGGCCTGGAGCCTCTGATGTAAGCGACGAGTCGTCGCTGACAATTCGTAACGAACTTGCGAGCAGGTCGTTACACCAATGGGCACCGCTCGATTCGTAACTGCGGTAGCCATCGAAACAATGACCCGGTGCGGCGGGAAACCGCCGCACCGCTTTGTTATTACTTCCGAAAGGAACTTTACCCATGAGAGTAACCTTCCAAATCGAGGGCGGAAGCCCCGTTCAAATTGAATGCAACGCCGGTGATAACCTGTTGGAGCTGGCAAGACGCGCCAATGTGGCCATCGATGCTCCCTGTTCCGGTAACGGCTCCTGCGGCAAGTGCCGCGTGAAGCTTATCGAGGGCGAGGTGGAAAGTATCCCCTCCCGCCATATCACCGACGAAGAATATAATGACGGCTGGCGCTTAAGCTGCAACTGCAAGGTGATGGGCGACTGCACCGTTCTGGTGCCGGATATCGCCAGCGCCTACCAGTCCCGGATGAAGACGGCGGATCTGTCTTCTCCCAAAGAGATCGCCATTTTTGAGGATTGTCAGAAGCAGTTGCAGGAAAGCGGCATCCACTTTGTCAACAATTTCCGCAGTGCTGTCATTTCTATGGCAGAGCCGACTTTGGACGATACCATGCCGGATATCGAGCGCTTCACCTGGGCGGTGCAGTCGGAATTCGGTGTAGAAAATGTAAAAGTACCCTACGGCGTGATGGTGAAATTGGCATCCACCCTTCGGGAAAACGGCTTTACTGTCTGCGTCAAGGGCGAAAAGCAGGGGGATACCTTCCTTTGCATGGAGGTTTGTCCTGCAGAGGATGTTGCCATCGTTGGCTGCGCCATCGATATCGGCACCACCACAGTGACCATGGTGCTGACGGACCTGGCAACCGGCAAGCTGCTGGCCAAGGGATCTTCCGGCAACGGACAGATCCGTTACGGCGCGGATGTGATCAACAGAATTATCGAGCAGGGCAGAGCCGGCGGCAAGAAGAAGCTGCAGGATGCCATTCTCAAGGAAACCTTGAGCCCCATCATCGCCAATCTGTGCAAGACGGCGAATATCGGCGCAAGATCTATCCTGCGTCTGAGTGTAGGCGCTAACACCACCATGAACCATCTGTTCGTGGGCGTGGATGCAGAGCCCGTCCGGATGGAGCCCTATATCCCCAGCTTTTTTGCCTGGGAGGGTCTTCTTGCCGGCGATTTGAAGCTGCCGGCCAACCCCTTGGCACCGGTGCTGATCGCCCCCAATATCGGCTCTTATGTAGGCGGCGACATCACCGCCGGCACACTGGCATCCGGTATCTGGGATAAGGACGAAATGAGCCTGTTCATTGACTTAGGCACCAATGGTGAGCTGGTCTTCGGCAACCGGGATTTCCTTATGAGCTGCGCCTGCTCTGCAGGTCCTGCCTTTGAGGGTGGCGATATTTCCTGCGGCATGCGTGCAACCGACGGCGCGGTGGAGGCTTGTACCATCGACAAGGTGACCATGGAGCCCAGCCTTTCCGTCATTGGTGACGAGGGACAGAAAGTGGTTGGCATCTGCGGCAGCGGCATCATCGACATCATTTCCGAGCTGTTCCGCACCGGCATCATCAATGCCAAGGGCCTGTTCCAGAGAGATGGTGACCGGGTCAAGCGGGACGAGCACGGCATGGGCCGCTATGTGATCGCTTTCGCCCATGAGTCGGAAACCGGCAGAGAGGTCGCCCTCAACGAGGTGGATATCGATAACTTTATCCGTGCCAAGGGCGCCATTTTCTCCGCCATCGATACCCTGCTCAGCTCCGTGGATATGACCGTGGACATGATCGATAAGATCTATGTGGCCGGCGGTATCGGCAGCGGCATTAACATGAAAAATGCGGTGAACATCGGCATGCTGCCGGATGTGGAGCTGGAGAAGTTCCAGTATATCGGCAATTCCAGCCTGACCGGTGCCTATGCCATGGTCATGAGCGACGAGGCGACGGCAAAATGCACCGAGGTGGGGGCGAATATGACCTATCTGGAGCTTTCTACCTACCCCGGTTACATGGATTCCTTCGTGGCCGCCTGCTTCCTGCCCCATACCGATGCCAGTTTGTTCCCTAACAGTGTCCAGGAGATGTAATATGCAGATCGAGAATCATAAAGAAGAAGTACCCTTTTCCTATTACGAGGGATTGTTCCGGGAATTGAATCCCGAAGAGGCCGCCTCCCGTACCGGAGCAAAATGGGACGGAAAAGAGTTTTATGTAAACCTAATAGGCAGAGAATTTGCCATTTCCCATCCGGATTATGCCATTCGGGCGCTGGATGGCGGTATGCTGTTGCCCCTGCCTGCCCAGACCTTCCTGCTCCGTTACTTACTGGAGAGCAAAGAGGTGGCATGGAGCGGGGAGTGGAAGACTTTCCGGGAGATGCCCTGGGGGGAGATGTACATCAAACCCTATACCGGCCGTGTGCTGACCCGTGCGGCCTTCACCTTCGGCACTCGGGTGGCGGCATTCAAGGCTGCCTGTGAAAAGATGGGCGCTGCGAAGGTCGCTCATGGCGATGCGGGATATCAGTTCCGGCTGATCGGCGGTTACGAGATGCAGATCCTGGTCTGGGAGGGGGATGAAGAATTCCCGCCCAATGCCCAGATCCTGTACTCCGACAATTTTGTCGATGGCTTTACCGCGGAAGACCGGGTGGTGGCAGGAGATATTCTGATCTCCACGATCAAGTCAAATATGTGATAAAACGATATGCTCCCGCAGCGCGGGAGCATATTTTTCTTTCGCCAGAAAAGGCCAAAAATGGAGGAAAACCTGCTGTCGAACGGATTCTACGGGGCGATTTTGGTGAAAAACCGGGCAAAATGGCCGGAAATTGTGCAAAAACACTATTGATTCTTCGAAATAAATATGTTACAATTTGTAACGGCTTTGGCAAAAATTAGGCGGTGATTCCTTTCCGCCGGAAAAGGAGGAAGAGACTGTGAAAGTGCGCGTCCTTTCTATATTGCTGACTCTTGCGCTTATCTTTGCGCTGATTCCCGTTTCTGCCTCCGCGGCAGGAAAGGATTCTTCTGTTATCGAACAGCAGATCAGAAGCACATACCGGACTGTCCTGCGCAGCACAGGAAAGTCTTCCTTTAACGGCTTCTGCGGCTCTTTTGTCAACTGGCAGACCCGGATTTTGGGTATAGACGACTATGTCTACGGCTGCGACGGTAAGGGTGAATATGATATGTACCGGCGTCTGGGTACTACCACCGGCGGCTACCGGGTCAAGTGCTATCCCGCGGGCCAGTACGATTTGCGCTCTGCGCTGAATGCCATTACCAATAACGGCACGGTAGATGCCTATAATATTCTTGTGGGTTTCGAGTGGACCAATACCCCTGGGGGCGGCCTTTACGGACATGCCGTGCTGATCCATGCCATTCTGGACGGCGAAGTTTACTTTGCGGAGAGCTATACTTGCTCCATTGGCGGGAAATACTGGGCAGAGGGTACGCCCATCCACGTTTCTATTGATACTTTCTGCGATTACTATAATTCCTGGACGGTTTTTGACGGCATCGCCTACTTTGGAGTCAAGAGCTATGCGGATCTGTGTACGGAATATCCTGCCGCTATGTATGCCATGGCGAAAAAGGACCTTTCTGTCTATGCAGAGCCCTCTGATCCGGGCATCCACAATGGGGAAAAGACCGGAGATACGGTTTTGGCCGGTGAGATCGTCGAGGTTACCGGCCTTTTGCAGACTCCCGGCGGCGGTTACTGGTATCGGGTGAATCGGAACGGCTATGCCGAGTATGTGACTGCGGAAGATCTGGTTTTTATCCAGGATTGCCATGATGATGTGCAAGCAACCCAGGTCAAGATCCCTACTACGGTAAACCGGGGCGCAGGCTTTGTAATGCGGGGCACGGTGTCTTCTCTGAACAGTCAGCTGACGGCGGTAGAAATCAGTGTGTATTCTGCTGAAAATAAGCAGGAGCCGTTGTTCAGCGGTTCTGTGGAAGCTGCAGACAATACGGTCGACCTAAACAGCAACAAACTGGACAGGGCACTGACCTTCCGCAATCTGCAGGCAGGTACATATGAGATTTCCATTCGGGCGCAGGTTAAGAGCTATGTGCTGGAGAACGGTACGCTGGTTATGAGGAGCGAAACGGTGGAGGTATACCGCACCGAACTGCAGATCATCACCCGCTGGGCCCAGTATTCTGTTTTGACATTTGACGGTAACGGCGGACAGGCTTCCCTTGCCCAGACGGCAGTCAAGGCAGGGCAGACTGCCGGCAATCTACCCGTAGCATCCCGACCAGGTTATGCGTTTGCTGGCTGGTCGCTTGACCGGGAAGGTACAAAGATGGTAGCGGAGGACAAGGTCTTTAGTAAAAATACCACACTCTATGCCCAGTGGAAACCCTGTTTGAGTCTGGTTTCCGGTTGGCAGCAGAGAAATGATACATGGCGTTTCTACCAGAATGGAAAACCTCTGCATGGGTGGATTACCAGCAACGGACATACCTTCTATTTCCAGAAAGACGGCACTGCCGCCTGGGGATGGGTGAATGTGGACGGCAAGGACTATTATTTTAACGCCCTTGGTGTGAAGCAGACCGGCTGGACAACTGTGGAGGACAACCGCTATTATCTCTATGAAGAAGGCGGAAAAGCCACAGGCTGGGTCAATATCGACGGAAACAACTGTTATTTCTCGGAAGCCGGCAAACTGCTCCGTGGAGGAAAGAATCCCAGCGGCGCTTTCATGACCGTGGACAAGATCGCTGCGGCAGATATTATGACTGGCAGTATGTTTCATGAATCCAAGGCGGCATTGGAAAAGGAAGCCTCTGTGCATATGCTCTGGAATTAAAAATAACGGCACAGCCACAGGCTGTGCCGTTTTGTTATTTAGTTCCCGTTACCTGATACATCCGGTGATCGGATATTTTGGCTGTAACGGTCAAGTGACGGGAGAAGATTTCGGAAAGGGTATCTTCATGGATCAGGCCCACGGAAACGGCGCTGGCAGCGCCCTTGTGGTGGCTGTCGATGGCGGCGCGGCTCATGCCGTGGGCCACGGTCAGTGTGCCGCCGGGATTTAGCAGTCCGGACAGCACCGCGATCAGCTTTTCCGGATCGGGGAAATGGGGGAAGGCGTTGTAGACCATGATGCAGTCGAATTTCCGGTCAAAGACTTCCGTTTCCACATCTCCGCAAAGCACATTAACTTCCGGGAATTTGCTTTGGGCGATCTTTGCCATCTCCGGAGAAATATCGATGGCGGTGACAGAAGATACCTGCCGTTTCAGATAATCGGGAAACAGCACGCCCGTACCGCAGGCCACATCCAGCACATCCTTTCCGGCGGTAACACCGGCGTTGTCAAGGATCTGCCCAATGATATCGTCATGGCGGATCATGTCGTTATCCCACCCGGGTGCCAGCCGGTCAAAAAAGGCGATCACATCCTGTTTATTCATGGACACACTCCTTGGGGTAACGCTGAGGGATCAGGTGTGCCTTGGTAAGGGCGTAGATCACAGTGGGCATTAAGATCAGCTGGATCACGATACCGGGGATGCCGGCAACCAATGAGGTGGTGACCCATGCAAAGGGAGCAGTGCCCGGAGTAAAAATCAAGGATTTTGCCAGACCTGCCACCACCCGGCCCAGGATCATGGCGCTGATCAGGCTGATGTACAGATCAGCCACAGCGTGCTTGGTACGCACATAGCGCATCAGCAGACCGGATACCCCGCCGTAGACGGCACATTCTACCATCATGCTGGGAAGCATGGCGGCAGGAGGCATCTGGAAAGTGAGGTTAGACAGCAGTGGGCCGAGGACACCGCAGATCAGGCCAAAGGGCCAGCCGCAGATCAGACCGCACAGCAGCACGGGGATGTGCATGGGCAGAAATATGGTGCCGCCGTTGGGGATCATGTGGAAGGCTTGGGGAATGACCACGCACAGCGCCACGCACACTGCAGCAAACACCAGCTTTTTCGCGGGAGAGATTTTCATAGCAGGAACCTCCGGATTTTCTTTATGTGCTAATTATAGCGCGGTAAAATCCAAGAGGGAAGCCGGGTGGGGGGATACAAAAGCAAAAAATCGTGCCTTTCGGCACGATTTTTCGTTATTCATCTACCCGGACGGCACACACTATGAATCTTCCGTTATCCAGAATGTATTCACAGGTGGACAGCAGTAAGAGCTTATCGCCAAACTGGGGGGTGATGCCGGTATCGTAGAACTGCAGACCCTTAATGGTGGAAACAAACTGATTGAATTCCTCCTCGTCGGCGGCATTCAAAAACCGGTGGTACATAAAGCCTTGGCCTTCGTTGGCGCTGGTCTTGAAAGCGGCCCAGACCTTGTAGGTATGATGCTCGTAAAGGGTATCAAAGGTAAGGGTCTGATGCTCCTGCCAGAAGTCTTGCTTCCGGTAGGGGTCCAGTCCTGTAAACATGGAGCCGTCCTTCATGTGGTGACCGTAGAGGACCACGTTGTCGGAGGGGGTGTCCACATCGGTTTCCGGGCGGCAGTAGATGGCACCCCAGCTAGACCACTGCTTGTCGAATTTCCGGTAGAGGTAAAAATCCGGATTATCCGCCGGTGACTGGACAACAGGATAATCCACTTTGGTACCGGGGACGGTGAGCCAGCCCACCATGTCATTGTTTTGCTCATAGAAGGGTTGATACTCCGGCAGCATACCCGGCTCTGTCACGATGGGTTCGCCGATGGAGGGTTCTGTGGTTGTAGGGGTAGATTCGCTGGGATATGTGGGAGTGGTCAGTGTGGCGAGGATCTGTTCTTTTTGATCAGACAGATCGTCATAATCACTGCC
>JAZNJN010000127.1:0-7376 GCA_045578025.1 Faecousia sp.
CTGTTGCAAAGCGCAGCGTAACAAATCTCAATGATTGCCGGTGGCAATCATACCACGATTAGTGACAATCCCTCAGTCAGCCTTCGGCTGACAGCTCCCTTTACACAAGGGAGCCTTTGTTAAGCTAAACGATCATTTACCACGCCATCCCCAGATCAGCAAAGGAGAGATCCTTATGAACTTCCATAAGAAAGCTGTTCCGCCACGTGGGCAGGAAGTAGCAGTGAAGAACGCCGACCCCGCCTTGGGTCTGTCTGCCGATGAAGCCAAGCTCCGCACAGAATCCGGCTGGGCAAACGGCCTGCCCACCAGTGCGGGCAAAAAAGAGTCCGACATTATTATTCAGAATTGCCTCACCTTTTTCAATCTGGTGTTTGTGGTGCTGGCGGTGATCCTTGCCTTGAGTGGCTCTTCCGTGAAAAATATGGCCTTTATGATCGTGGTGCTGTGCAACACATTTATCGGCTGTTTCCAGGAGATCCGGGCCAAGCGGGCAGTGGACAAGCTGACATTGGTAGCCGCTGCCCAGCTGCATACTGTCCGGGACGGCGCTGTCGTTCCCGTCCGTTCTGACCTTCTGGTACGGGACGATATCGTGGAATTCACCGCCGGCGATCAGATCTGCGCCGACGGCATTTTGCGTGCCGGCGAACTGTATGTCAACGAAGCGCTGGTCACCGGCGAAGAAGATGCCATCCATAAACTGCCGGGGGACAAGCTGCTTTCCGGCAGCTTTGTGGTTTCCGGCATGGGCCGCGCCCAGCTGACCAAGGTAGGCAAGGATTCCTTTGCCGCCCGGCTGGCATTGGAGGCGAAAGCCGACCCCAAATCCGTCAAATCGGAGATGATGCGCTCCCTCGACCGCTTGATTCAGGTGGTGGGCATTGCCCTCATCCCCATCGGTCTGGTGCTGTTTTATCAGCAATTCAAGGCTCTGTCCCTTCCGTTGCAAACCAGTGTAGAACGTACCGTTTCTGCCCTCGTAGGCATGATCCCCGAGGGACTTTACCTGCTGACCAGTGTTGCCATGGCGGTATCTGCCATTAAGCTGAGTCGGAAACGGGTGCTGGTGCAGGATATGAACTGCATCGAGACCCTCGCCCGGGTGGATGTGCTGTGCGTGGACAAAACCGGCACCATCACAGAAAACCGGATGGAAGTGGAAAATGTGATCCCGCTGACCGACGAGCCCCCCGAGCGGTTGGAGAAGATCCTTGCCGCCTATCATGCAGGCATTCAGCCGGACAACGAGACCGGTAGGGTCATGAAAGAAATGTTCGGCGGAGAATCCGACTGGGTCTGCACCAAGCGCCTACCCTTTGATTCCGGGCGCAAATGGAGCGCCGCCATCTTCCGGGGGCAGGGCACATTTCTCATCGGCGCGCCGGAATTTGCCATGGGCAGTCGGTACGGCGAACTGCAAGAAACAGTAGAACAGTGGACATCCCGGGGCAGCCGGGTGCTGCTGGTAGCGCAATATGCTGGCGACCCGGAGGAATATTACGAGCCGGGCAAGCTCCATCCCCTTGCGCTGGTGCTGCTGCACAACCCCATCCGCCCAGAAGCACCGGAAACCTTCTCTTATTTCGCCCAGCAGGGCGTTGCCATCAAGGTCATCTCCGGCGACAATCCCCTGACCGCATCCCAAATTGCCCTTCGGGCGGGCATCCCGGGGGCAGAGCGCTGGGTGGATGCCGCCACATTGGAAACAGAGGAAGATTTCCTCACCGCGGCGGAAGCCTACACCGTCTTCGGCAGAGTGACCCCCGATAAGAAAAAGCTGCTGATAAGGAGTCTGAAAAAGCTGCGGCACACCGTTGCCATGACCGGCGACGGTGTCAACGATGTCCTTGCCATGAAAGAGGCCGACTGCGGCATCGCCATGGCCTCCGGCGCTCAGGCCGCCAGCCAGATCGCCCGGCTGGTGCTGCTGGATTCCGACTTTTCCGCCATGCCCGGCATCGTAGCCGAGGGACGGCGGGTGATCAACAACATCCAGCGGGCGGCTACCCTGTTCCTGGTGAAGAACATCTTCTCTCTGGGTCTTTCCATTATCAGTATGTTCTCGGGGCTTGCCTATCCGCTGATCCCCCTGCACTTGACTGTGATCTCGGCACTGACCATCGGCATTCCCTCTTTCTTCCTGGCTATGGAGCCCAATTACGAGCGCTTCCGTGGGCATTTCCTCCGGGGCGTGCTGCGCCGGGCGTTCCCCGGTGGTCTGACCAATATCTTCGTGGTGCTGATGGCCCAGATCTTCATCGCGGCTTTCGCCCTGCCCGCCGAACAAACCTCCACCATCTGCGCCGCAGTGCTGGGTGTGGTGGGATTGCAGGTACTGTTCCAGGTGTGCAAACCTTTCGACTTTTTCCGCAAACTGCTTTGGGTCGCCATGGGCGCAGCCATGGTGTTCTGCTTTACCGCCCTTGCGCCTTTCTTTGAACTGCAGGCGGCAGGCAAGGAAAGTCTTTTGATCCTCACCGCCCTGCTGATCATGACCCCTACCGTATTTTTTGCAGTGCAGCGGCTGTTCGACTGGGGCGACCGGATCTATTTGCAGATCCGGAATCGAAAGAAGTGATGTTATGTTAACCTATGAACTGCAGAAAACACCGGGTGTGCCCCTTTACGAGGCGCTGTACCGGTGCATCCGGGGGGATATCCTCTCCGGGGCGCTGACTGCCGGGGAAAAGCTCCCCTCCAAGCGGGCGTTGGCAGAAAATCTCAAGGTGAGCAAGATCACCGTGGAGACCGCCTACAACCAGCTCCTCTCCGAGGGCTACATCCGTTCCGCGGAAAAGGTGGGGTATTTTGTAGAGTCCGTCCTGCCCGCAGCACCAAAGCCGGCGCAATCTGCCCCCGCCGAAGCAGCAAAGGAGCAGTGTCTGGACTTAACCACCAACGGCTCTGCCCATTTCCCTTTTTCCGTATGGAGCAAGCTCCAGCGGCAGGTAATGCTTGACTATGGCGAAGAACTCTTAAAACCCCTGCCCAATCAGGGCGCATGGGAGCTGCGCAGTGCAATTAGCGCCCACCTTTCCGGTTTCCGGGGCATGCATGTGGATCCGGACAACATCATCATCGGCTCCGGCACGGACTTTCTTTACAATCTGCTGATCCAGCTTCTGGGCAGAGAAAAGATCTATGCAGTGGAAGAGCCGGGATACAGCAAGATCCGTAAGATCTACGAAGCCGCCGGTGTCCGCTGTGTCAGCGCACCTATGGACAAGCAGGGTGTTCTTCCGGAAGCCTTGGGCGATGCCAGAGTCCTCCACATTTCCCCCGCCCACCATTTCCCCACCGGCATCATCACCCCCATGGGGCGGCGGCAGGAACTGCTCCGCTGGGCGAGGGAGCAGGACGGTTACATCATTGAAGATGACTACGATTCGGAGTTCCGTTTCCATGCCCATCCTCTGCCTTCCATGTATGCACTGGACCGCAACAGCCGGTGCATTTACATGAACACCTTCTCCAAAAGCCTTGCTCCCTCTATCCGGGTGGGCTTTATGGTGCTGCCCGGGCCGCTGATGGCTGCCTTCCGGGAAACCCTTGGCTTTTACAGCTGTACCGTTTCCTCTTTTGAGCAGTACACCCTTGCCCGATTCTTAAGCGAGGGACATTTTGAAAAGCACATCAACCGGATGCGAAAATTCTACAAATCCCGACGGGATAAAGTATTATCCGCTCTGGAGCGCTGCCCCTGGGCGCAGCGGATGACCATCCGGGAAGAAGATGCAGGACTGCACTTCCTGGTGCGGGTGAACACATCCCTGCCCGGCGAGGACATCGCCGCCACATGGGCAGCTGCCGGCATTCGGGTCAAACCGCTGAGCAGCTACTATCACGGCGCAGTGCCGGAGGGGGCAGAGCGCTGCCTGCTGGTGAACTATTCCGGCCTCGACGAGGAGGAGCTGTACCGGCTGGAAAATCTTAGCCGAGAGTCTTTCATTAAAGCCTCCCCTGTGTAAGGGGAGGTGGGCAGGCTAACGCGCCTGCCCGGAGGGGTTGTCAATCCCTCAGTCAAATTGCCTAATGCCGGCAATTTGCCAGCTCCCTTTACACAAGGGAGCCTTTATGGCATTTCATATTTTCCTTGCCTTTTACCCTATATATCTGTATAATATTTGTATAAATTTTCCAAAGGAGGGGCGAAAATGGGCGACAAACAGAGTATTTTCCGGGGCTGTCTGCTGGGCTTAGCCGTGGGCGATGCCATGGGCTACACCGTGGACACCAAAACTCTGGACGAGATCTGCGCCGATTACGGCCCCAACGGGCTTTTGGGCTACGATCTGGTCAACGGCTATGCTGACGTCACCTCTTATACCCAGCTTGCCGCCTTCAGCGCCAACGGTCTTCTCCTCGGCTTGACCCGGGGACAGGTCCGGGGTGTCATGGCGCCCCTGGTGCGCTATATCGCCGTGGCGGTGAAGGAATGGTCAAGAAGCCAGCACTACTGTGAGCAGGAGAAGAATCACTGCTGGCTGTCCACCGTGCCGGAAATGAAACGCCGCCGGTGCATGGACACCTGGATGCTCAGCACCCTCAGCCGGGAGCCTCTGGGCACTCTGGAGGAGCCGGTAAACCACTCCAATCACCCTGCCCCGCTGACTGAGGTGATCCCCATCGCCCTGCTCTGCGGCGACCTAAACCTTTCCCAGGAGGAGCTGGACCGCCTGGGCGCAGAGGCGACAGCTCTGACCCACGGTGATCCGGAGACCTTCATCAGCGCCGCGGCACTGACCCATGCACTAAGCCTGCTGGTCAGTGACCCGGATATTCCGGGGCGGGAGCTGGTGCAGGAGACCCTGGATGCCATTCAGTTCCAGTTCGGCAAAGAATATCCCCAGACCGGCAAGCTCTGGGAGCTTGCCCAGCTGGCCCAGACCCTGGCCCAGTCCGATTCCATCACCCAAATGGAGGCCATGGAGCAGCTTGGCTGTCAGACCGCAGGCGAAGTCTTAGCCGGCGTTCTGTATGCCTGCATCACCTGCCACGGCGACTTTGATGCCGCCATGATCACCGCCGTGAACCACTCCGGCCGCAGCGCGGCAGTAGGCGCCATCACCGGCGCGATCCTGGGCGCAAAGCTGGGGGCAGAGGCTCTGCCGGAGTTTTATCTGGAGTCCTTAGAGCCTACGGAGTACCTGTTGGAGCTGGCGGACGATCTTTACCAGGGCTGTCCCATGGTGGCAGGAAGCAACCTTTTTGACGACGATTGGGACAGAAAATACCTGCATGGCGGGCTGTGACAATGTCATTCATGAAACTATGTGTCATTCCGAGCCTGCAAAGCAGGCGTGGGAATCCGTTTCCCCAAAGGATTTTACGGATTGCCACGTCGCTATGCTCCTCGCAATGACAGGTTACGGAATGACATTGAGGGCTGTAATGGCGAAAAAAGCCGAAAATATTGGAAAAAAACTTGGAAAAAGGGGTTGCAAATCCCCAAAAAGGATGTTATAATCCCCTATGTAAAGAAGTTTGACAGTTTTGAGAGAGGCGCCAGCGCCTCTCTCTTTCTTGTGAAATGAGGTATTTATGAAAGTAACAGAGTTCGTCGAAAGCTTCGCAAAACCCATCGTGGAAGAGCACGGCTGCAGCCTTTGGGATGTGGAATACGTCCGGGAGGGCAGCGAGCGGTTCCTGCGGCTGTACCTTGACAAAGAGGGCGGCGTGGACATCACCGACTGCGAAGCCATCTCCCGTGCGGTAGATCCCATTTTGGATGAAAAAGACCCAATCCCGGAATCCTATCATTTTGAAGTCTGCTCCGCCGGTCTGGAGCGGGCGCTGAAGCGTCCTTCCGATTTTGAGCGGTTCATGGGCAGCGCCATCACGGTCAAGCTCTACCGTCCCCGAAACGGACTGAAGGAGATCCCCGGTATTCTGCGGGGCTACGAGGACGGTAAGGTCACCGTAGAAGCAGGAAAAGAAACCATCGAATTTGAAAAATCTGAGGTCGCTCTGGTGCGGCTTCGTGTAGAATTTTAACAGGAGGAAAGAAAATGGCTAGAAAGAGTGCAAAAAAGCCGGAAGCACATAAGATCGACTGTGTGGAAGTATTCGCCGCCCTGCGGGATCTGGAAAAGACCAAGGGCATTTCTGTCGAGTATATGGTCGAACGGATGAAGCAGGGCATGGCCAATGCTTACCGTAAGGACCGGGAAGACCGTCGGGATGTTCCCGCCGACAATGTGGTGGTGGTCTGTCAGGACTCCGGCCTGAGTGTCAGCGTAGGCAAGACCGTGGTGGAAGAGGTGGAGGATACCGCTTTGGAGATCCATATCGATGCCGCCCGGAACATCAATCCCGATGTCCGCGTCGGCGACAATGTGTCCATCCCCGTGGAAGTGGAAAAGTTCAGCCGCATCGCGGCACAGACCTTCAAGCAGGTGCTGATCCAGGGCATCCGCGAGGCAGAGCGTGGTGTGGTTTACGAGAGCTACTCCTCCAAGACCCAGGAGCTGCTCACCGGCACCATCCTGCGCAAGGATCCCACCAGCGGCGACATCCTGGTGACTGTTGGCCAGGGCAACGAGCAGCACAATGCTGTGCTCCGGGCCAGCGAGCAGATCCCCGGCGAAAGCTACCGCGAGGGCGACAAGATCCGCGTTTACGTACTGGAAGCCCGTCAGGGTGCCCGCAGCACCAATGTGTATGTTTCCCGCACCCATCCCAATCTGGTTCGCCGGCTCTTTGAGCTGGAGACCCCCGAGATCGCAGACGGTCAGGTGGAGATCCGCAACATCGCCCGTGAGGCTGGTTCCCGCTCCAAGATGGCAGTCCGTGCCACCATGGAGGGCATTGATCCCGTGGGTGCCTGTGTCGGCCCCCGCGGCGGCCGTGTTGGCGCTGTTGTGGAAGACCTGTGCGGTGAGAAGATCGACATCGTGGTTTGGAGCGAGGATCCCTGCGAGTATGTCAAGGCTGCCCTCAGCCCCGCAGATGTGATCTCCGTGACCCCCGTTCCCGGTCAGAAGGCCTGCCGCGTCATCGTTCCCGATGAACAACTGAGCCTTGCCATCGGCAAGGAGGGCCAGAACGCAAGACTTGCTGCCCGCCTCACCGGCTATAAGATCGACATCAAGCCTGAAAGCCAGGCAGAGGAATAATTGACAGTGGACAGTGAACAGTTATGGTATCGCCTTCGGCGATGGTTTGAATCCGTCGGCGAAGCCGACACCTTCATTGTCAACTGTCAACTATCAACTGTCAACTCAAAAGGAGGTAGTCCTTATGCAAAAGAAAATTCCTCAGCGGCAGTGCATGGGCTGCCGTGAACGCAAAGACAAGCGGGCCATGCTCCGTGTGGTCCGGGGAACGGACGGCACGGTCACCCTGGATTTCAGCGGCAAGCTCAACGGCCGGGG
>JAZNJN010000128.1:0-2334 GCA_045578025.1 Faecousia sp.
CGCGAGCCTCCCTTGTGCAAAGGGAGGTGGCTCCGCCGCAAGGCGGAGACGGAGGGATTGTCAATCCCCCAGTCACGCTGTCCGCGTGACAGCCCCCTTTACACAAGGGGGCCTTAGAAAGCTAAACGATCATTTATCTCACTATAGAAAAAACCACGGTGTCCGGAAGGACACCGTGGTTTATGCTTTATTTATCTCACGTACTCGATAACCACCCGGCGGTTGGGCTCGGTGCCGGTGGAATGGGTGGTGATGTTCTCCATGTCCTGCAGGGCAGCATGGATCACATGGCGTTCATAGGCGTTCATAGCCTCCAGAGTGGTGCGGCGGCGGGCCTTCAGCACCTGCTGGGCCTTCTTCCGGGCGTAGCGGCGGAGGGATTCCTCCCGCTTCTCCCGATACTCTTCGGCATCCACACTGATGCGGATGTGGCCCTCCACATTCCGGCCAACAGAGTAGTTTGCCAGATGCTGCAGGGCATCCAGGGTATCGCCCCGGCGGCCGATGAGGTAACCCAAATCCTCACCAACCAGCTCTACCTTGTAAGTATTGCCCTCGCCCTTCCAGGCGTGGGGCACAGCGTTGGAGCCCATATGCTCCAGAAGACCCTTGAGGAATACCTCGATCTTCTCTTCAATGCTGCCGGGCTCGGCGGGTGCAAAGACCTTGGGCTCCTTGGGAGCCTTGACTTCCTCCACCTTGGGTGCTTCCTTGCGCTCAGGCTTCTTCTCTGCCTTGGGCGCTTCCTTTACGGGAGCAGCCTTGGGAGCCTCCTGCTTGGGAGCGGCAGGCTTTGCTGCCTTGGGCTTGGAACGGGAAGCGGAAGACAGGGCCACCTTGGGTGCTTCCGGCTGGGGATCGGGTGCTTCGTAGGTCACCTCTACCTTGGCAGGCTGATTGCCGATGCCCAGGAAACCGGACTTGGGCAGAGCGAGGACCTGATAGCTGATATCATCGCGGTTCAGACCCAGCTGAGCGCAGGCAGCTTCCACTGCCGCCTCAATGGTCTTACCGCTGGTAATCAAGGTTTTTTCCATTGTTATTCCTCCGTAGATTCTGCACTGTAACGGTTGGGATCATAGGCCCGACCCTTGCAGTAGGGGCGGTCAGCGATGCCGGAGAGAGTGGTTTTCTCCTCTTCCTCCTCGGGTGCGCCCTTCTTTGCGGCGTATTCCTTGGCAGCGGCAGCCTTGGCAGCCTCTTCCTCTGCCTTCAGCTTCTTCTGCAGTTTCTTCTTGCTGGTGTTGTCGGTGATCCCCTCGGGGTTGGCAGCCCGGCGCTCGGCACGGATCCGCTCCTTTTCTGCCTCGATGGCATCCTGCTCCAGTGCTCTCTGAATGCGGACAGCATCCTCTGCATCATACACCTTGCGGTAGTGCTTGGTCAGAACGATATCCTCCACCATTCTCACCACACCGCCCACGAACCAATAAAGGCTCAAAGCAGCGGGAACGGTGAAGCCGATCCACAGAGACATGATGGGCATCATCCAGGTCATGATCTTATTGGTCTGATTTGCCTGGGAATTTTTGGCAGTTTCCTTGTCCTCCACGCCATTTTCGTCGGTGACCACAGAGTCATTGGCTCTCTGGGAAACCTTCATGGCGATCACCTGCTGAGCAGCAGACAGCAAAGGAATCAGCGCGCCGCCGATATACTTCCAGTTCCACTGCCAGGTAGAACCGAACACATTAAACTCGGGAACAGCGCCCAGATCGATGCCCAGGAAGCTGAAGTTCACGCCCTCCAGCACATTCCTTCCGATCTCGGGGAACTTTTCCTTGATGGCATCCACGAATTCGGGAATGTGGGCAGCTGCGATCAGCTGGCTGTAATATTCATTTCGGCCAGTGAACAGGTCGGGAAGACCGTTTTTCACGATCTCCACGATGCTGTCTGCCACCTCTGCGCTCTCATGGAGCATATAGATAATGGGCTGGCGGACAACGCTGTACAGCGGGATCAGAATCAGCAAGGGGATAAAGCTCCACAGACAGCCACCGCAGCCCATGGTCGCGCCTTCCTCCTGCTGGAGTTTCTGAATGGCTTCATTCTGCTTTTGCTTGTCGTTTGCGTACTTTCTCTGGATCTCCTGGATCTTGGGCTGAAGACGGGACATCTTCATCATGCTCTTTTTGCTCTTTGCGGTAATGGGCAGCAGAACCAGCTGCACCACCACGGCAAACAGCATCAGCGCCACACCGTAGTTGGTGGTGAACTGATACAGCCAATCCAGCAGGTAGCCAAAGGGTACAGTAATAATCTTGTCCAAGTTGACATCCTCCTTATGGAAGTCCTTTACGGCACGGGGTCATACCAATTTCCTTTATAAAA
>JAZNJN010000129.1:0-4668 GCA_045578025.1 Faecousia sp.
TTCAGGTAGTTACCTGCCATGGGGATGCCGTGACGCATGGTGACCTCGTTGGAGGTACAGCAGACACCGGAAACGGTGATGCCCTTGGCACCCATGGACTTTGCGTAAGCGATCATCTCGGGATCGTTTGCGTAGTAGACCACCATTTCGGAGAGGCTGGGGTCATGGCCGTGGACCACGATGTTGACGTTGTCCTTTTCCATAACGCCGATGTTTGCCTCAGTGTCGATGGGGCGGGGAGTGCCGAACATAACGTCGGAGAACTCTGTGCCCATCATGGAGCCGCCCCAGCCGTCAGACAGGCCGGCCCGCAGAGCCTGACGGATCAGTGCCTCTGCCAGAGAGGAACAGCCCATGTGCGTCATGTGCATGGACTGGGAAACTTCCCGGTCGATGGCACGGGGCTCGATGTCAGCCTTGGCCCACAGCTCTTGGGTATATTCGGGAGCGCGCTTCAGGAACTTCTGGGTGCCGAAGGGCTTGCCGTATTCCAGCAGGCCGATCTCAGCCATCTCGTGAGCCAGGTCGTAAATGTCCTTGCCCTCGGTCTCAACGCCCCATTCCTTAGCGATGCGGATCAGCTTCTCAGGGTCTTTGACCTGATAGTTGCCGCCTTCCTTGGTTTCGTGCAGGGTGTGCATGATCTCACGGCCGTGGTCGGAGTGCGTAGCAGCACCGCCGGCGGTGAAGATCAGATAGTTACGGGCGACGATACCGTGAACGTCGCAGCCGCAGATACCACGGGGTGCCTTGGGGGTGATACGGCAGGGGCCCATGGAGCAGATCCGGCAGCAGGTACCTGCTTCGCCGAAGCCACAGTGAGGAGTCTGGTTCTTAACACGCTGCTGCCAGGTGTCAGCGCCGACCTTCTGCGCGGTTTCCAGCAGAGCATTGGTGGCAGCTTCCATCTCCTCGACGGTTGTTGTAAATGCCCAATCCTTCAAGTTTACTTCCTCCTAAAAGATATTCGATCCGATACGCAAAGCGCGTACCGGCGCATAGTGTATCGATAATATTCTACTCTTATAACTGCAGAAAGTCAATTAAAGTTTTGCCTTGTTTTCCAATTATTTTCTATATCCCCCTCCCGGGGTTTCCGGAATTTTCCAGTAAATGGAATTTAATAGCTTAAGAAAGGATTAAATTGACATTTCTGTAAAAGAGGTGTAAGATAATTTTTGAACAAAATTTGAACAAGAAGGTGTATTCTTATGTCCAGCAAAAAGCTCCCCGTGGGAGTTAGAATCCTGTTGGGATTCCTGTCCGTAATTCTGTGTCTGCTGCTGTTCGTTTCCACGGTAGTCACCATCGTGGTGGCTGACTTCCGGGTGGTTACCTCTAAGAACGGTCTGCAGACCATCATCACCCAGGCCCTGTTCCCCACCTCTGCTCCTGTGCGGCTGCCTGCCGCCGGTCTGGCTGCGGGAAGACCCGTAGTCCATTTGGAAGAGACGGATGTTGCCAACGAGGCACAGCAGGCGCTGATCGACGCCATTTACAGCATGGTCACCGAGCAGTTTGGCGAGGATCTGGAGATCACCAAGGATCAGGTCTCCAACTTCATAAGCAGCTCCACCGTGCCGGAATTCGTGTCCGAGAAGGTCGCCAGCGTTGTCAGCGATTTGGTCACCGGTGAAAGCACCACCACGCTTACCAAGGAAGAAGTGGTGACCCTGCTGGAAGAGAATACTGCTGTGATCGAGCAGGAGATGGGTGTGGTCATCTCTACTGAGGATATCCAGACCATCGGTAGCTGGGTGGAGGAGAATAAGGTTATCGAAACTGTCCAGCAGCAGGTGGCAGAGATCACCGGCATGGCACCTCCCTCTTCCTCCGGCGGCTCCCAGGGCGACAGTCCCGCTGAGGGGGACGATTCTTCCGACGGCACCTCCAAGCCCGGTGTCCTTGTGGGCACCGCGCCCGACGGCAAGGATGTGATCTCCAACATTGTCTCCGGCAAGGATGTAACCAGCCTGACCATTGCAGAAATTCTGGCTGTGGTGCGTACCGCAACTTCTGTGACGGCTCTGTTAATCTGCATCGGCGTCTGCGTATTGCTGATCGGCCTGCTGTTCCTGACCCATTGGGGCAGACCCTTTGCGGCTATCCGCAGCGCGGGTATTCCCATTATGATCG
The DNA here is from genome assembly GCA_045578025.1 of Faecousia sp. Taxonomy (GTDB): domain Bacteria; phylum Bacillota; class Clostridia; order Oscillospirales; family Oscillospiraceae; genus Faecousia. The sequence continues at coordinate 2,137 of JAZNJN010000129.1, forward strand.
CCGGCGTTGTGATCGCCGTCCCCAGCATTTTGGCCATGTCCTTGCCCAGCTTGTTTGTGGGAACGGTTCTGGTGATCGTCCGCCAGGTGCTGACCCTCACCGGTTATGTCAGCATGGGCGTGGCAGCGTTTGGTCTGGTGCTGATCGTGGTGGGCGCTGTGCTGAACGGCATGATGAAAAAGCGCGCGAAAGCCAAGCTGGCTGCAGCAGAGGGCGTCGTGGTTGAGACTCCTGCCCAGCCTGCTGTGGAGGAAATCGCAGCAGAAGTGCTGTCTGTGGAAGAGTAAAATTTCATAACAATGACCCGGGGCTGATTACCAGCCCCGGGTCTTTTGCGGTTTGCTCCTAAATGATCGTTTATGCGAGTAAAGGAGCGCGAAGCGTGCGCCTCCCCTGTGTAAGGGGAGGTGCCCCGTTAGGGGCGGAGGGGCTGTTGCAAAGCGCAGCGTAACAAATCTCAATGATTGCCGGTGGCAATCATACCACGATTAGTGTCAATCCCCCAGTCAGCTTCGCTGACAGCCCCCTTTACACAAGGGGGCCTTTGATAAGCTAAACGATCATTTACCTAAACATTTCCGCGACTTTCTGCATTCGGGATTCGTCCAGCTTGGTGACCTTGCGGTCGTAGCTTAAGATGCCGTTGGTCTCGTCCTCGATGTCAGAAACCTGGGTATAGATGGCGGCGCAAAGACCCTGCCGGTACGCCGGAACTACCTGCTCCAGATAGAGCTTTTCCACCGCATCGGCAAAAGCCTCCCTATCTTCAAACTTTCCGTAGCCGTAGGTCTTGTCCACATTGAACACATGGCCCTTAGGCTTGTAGGAATAGCCGCCGAACTCGCTGAGTACCAGGGGTTTTTCCCCAGCTGTCAGCCGGATAGGCTTAAAGTACACATGGCGGCTGTCCACATCGCTCTTATTTCTGCGGAACCAGCCGGAGGTGGTGTCGATAAACCGGGTATCGTCCAGCCGTTTGAACATCTCATAGACCCGGTCGCTTTCGAACTGCCCCCAGCCCTCATTAAAAATCGTCCAGTAGCAGATGCAGGGATGGTTTTTCAGCTGATTCACCGTGGCCGCCATTCCTTCCAGAAACCTCCCGCGGACGGCGTTCTTTTTGTGGAGATTTTTGTCGTTCATGGTCTGGAAACCAATGGTAGGCAAGGCGGTATCCCGGAGGAAGCTGTAATCGCCGTTGTTCACCATATCCTGAAAAACCACCATGCCCAGCCGGTCACAATCATAATAAAACTGCTCCGGCTCTACCTTGATATGCTTGCGCAGGGTGTTGAAGCCCATGGCTTTCATGGCAAGGATGTCCTGTTCATAGCAAGCAGGATCGGCGGGAGTCAGCAGACCGTCGGGCCAGTAGCCTTGGTCTAACAATCCGTGGAAGAAATAGGGTTTTCCGTTGAGGCACAGCCGGGCATAGCCGTCCACATTCCGGACATCCAGTGTTCGCAGGGCGAAGTAGGATTCTGCCTTGTCCTCAGCAGTTTCCACTGTAAATTCATAGAGATAGGGATCTTCCGGACTCCAGAAATGGGGATCTTCCGGGGTGATGGTACTTCCCAAGGGGAACTGACCCAGTCCTTTGACGGTGACCGTACCCTCTAATTCCGGCTCTGCTGTGATGGTCACACTGCCGCCCCGGTTCATGATGTTCAGCTTCTGGATATAATTTTCCGGCACACTTTCCAGCCACACCGACTGCCAGATGCCACTGACCGGGGTATACCACATGCCGCCCCGCTTGAGGGTCTGCTTGCCGTAGGGGTAGGTTTTGTCCCGCAGGTCATCCACACAGCGGATCACCAGCTCATTTTCCTCCTGCAGGACCTCGGTGATATCCACAGAAAACGCTTCATAGCCGCCACGGTGGGTGGCAAGGCGAATTTGGTTTACATAAATCTCCGCAACCTGATCCGCGGCGCCGATGTGCAGCAGCACCCGCGCCTTGCGGAAGCCCTCCGGCAGGGTGAAATTCCGGCGGTAGCAGAGGTATGCACCATCTTTGGGGTGGAATTTCAGCCCGGAAAGCTGGGATTCGGGGCAAAAGGGCACCAAAATCTTATGGTCGTACGCTTCCGGCAATTCTTTGTCCGCGGTAACGGCAAAGTCCCATGTGCCGTTTAGGTTTACATAACTATCCCGCCGTAACTGGGGTCTGGGGTGCACTTCCCAAGGGATCTTGCCGGAAGAGCGCAATTCCTCCCCCTCCGGGGTCATCAGATCAACCAACATACCTTGCTCCTTTCTGAAATAAATGATCGTTTAGCTTTCTAAGGCCCCCTTGTGCAAAGGGGGTGGTGCTCCGCGCAGCGGATTCAAATCCATCGCTTGCCAGTGGCAAGCGCACATTCACAAAACTGTCACGCGGACAGCGTAACTGGGGGATTGACAATCCCTCCGTCTCCGCCTTGCGGCGGAGCCACCTCCTTTTGCACAAGGGAGGCTCGCGCTACGCGCTCCGTTGCTCACATAAACGATCATTTCCCTTACCTTTCTGCAATTCCACCTGTTCGGAGG
>JAZNJN010000130.1:0-11199 GCA_045578025.1 Faecousia sp.
AGCACCTGTCGCATGGAAGCATAATCATCCTGCCCCACAAGTCCCTCGATCTGAAAGCGCTTATATTCGCTCTTTCTCGGCTTGCCGTCTTGAAATACCGCCATACTGGCTACGATATCTGTGCCGGATATGTTGGAAATATCGTAGGATTCGATCCGGGTCGGTGGCTCCATGGAAAGCATCTTTCCCAGAAGACGAAGGCTGCCGGAGATTTTCTCTTCCTTATCGGTAAGGCGCTGAGCCTCTTCAAAAGCATTTTTGTTGGCCAGCTCCACCAGACGCATATTATCCCCACGCTGGGGTAAGTGCAGTTTAGGGCCTCTGCCAAATTGCTGCTCCATCAGTTGGGAGAACAGCGCTCCGTCTTCAATGGCAAAGGGTAGCAACACCCGTTTCGGTGCCAGACCCCGGCTGAGGTAATACTGCTTCAGCAGACTGGAGACTGTTTCTGCCGGTTCTTCCTGTACACTCAGGATCTCATAATCCTTGTCCAACAAGTTGCCCCCGGAGAAATGCAGCACAGCAAAGCAAGCCTTCGCCTCTGTCTGGGCAAAACCGATCACATCGGTATCTGCAAGGCTTCCGGCGGTCACCAACTGCTTTTGACCCAATGATTCCACAGCATTCAGTCGGTCACGCAGACTGGCGGCAAGTTCAAAATCTAGCGATTCCGCAGCGCCCAGCATCTGGGACCGGATATCCTCTGCTACTGCCTTGTAATTTCCCTGAAGCAGCTGTTTTGCCTGCTCCATCCGTTCCCGGTAAGCCTGTTTGCTCTGTTCAGGCATACACCAGCCGGCACATTGATTCATGTGGTAATTGAGGCAAAGTCTTCCCTTTCCCACATCTCTGGGGAATTTTTTGGAGCAATTCGGCAGCTTCAGTGTCAGACGGATAGCTTCCAAAACGCTCTGGGTGACACTGCGGCTTCCGTAAGGACCGTAATAATGGGCGCCATCATCGGCGATCTTACTGACCATGGTAATCTTGGGATATTCCTCTTTCATGTTCAGACGGAGATAAGGATAGCCCTTGTCATCCTTCAAAAGGATATTATATTTCGGCAGGTAGCGCTTGATCAGACTGCATTCCAGCACCAGCGCTTCAAATTCCGATGCAGCCACAATCACATCAAAGTGATCAATCCGGCTCACCATCAGCCGGGTCTTGGGGCTGTGGGATGCGGTATCTTGGAAATACTGACTGACTCTGTTTTTCAGTTTCTTCGCTTTGCCCACATAAATGACCTGATCGGTCTTGTCCCGCATAATATAGACACCCGGCTCATAGGGCAGGCTAAGCGCCTTATCCTTCAATTCATCAAACGTCATAGGCTCTCCAAAAAAACCGCCTCAACGCTGGAAGGAACCGGCATTGAGGCAGTAAATGCAAAAAGAAATATCAAAATACGTCCCGCTGAAGCAAAACCTCCAGGGCATCCACCGCAGCCTCTGCATCGCGGCCATCCGCAGACAGAGTAACAGTCGCACCGGTAATAATGCCCAGAGACATGATGCCAAGCAAGCTCTTGGCATTCATCTTCCGGCTGCCGGATTCCAGCCAAATACTACTTTCAAACTCGTTCGCTTTCTGAACGAAGTATGTAGCCTGTCTGTTGTGAAGTCCGGACTCGCATTTTACCACGATTTCCTTATTGACCATAATCAACACTCCTTACCGCTGTACCGGTGGGGCGCAGCCATTCTGAATACTATGATAGCAAATCATACGGAAAAGTCAACCTTTTTTCGTGGGTGATAAACATTTAGAAGTCAAAATTTCCATACTTTACCAGCGGTCAACGAAATTCAGCAATGGTCACGCCATCCTCGCCTTCCCCGTATACACCTAACCGGAAGGATTTTACAAATTTATTCTTTTTCAGCTCCTGTTGGACGACCGCACGCAATGTGCCTGTGCCTTTGCCGTGAATGATCCGCACAGAGGGAAGATTGCTCCGCATCGCACTGTCAAGATACAAACTCAGGGCGCAGATCGCCTCAACTGCATCCATGCCGCGAAGATCGATTTCACCGGACATAGCAGCCGTCTTCATCTCTCTTCCGGAATGGGCGGGTCTTCCTTTTGTCTTATAAGGATTCTCATTTTCCAGCAGGTATACTTCATCCGGCTTCACGGTCATTTTCAGAATACCTGCCTGGAGCTGATAAGTGCCGTCCTTATTGATGGCGATCACACTTGCCCTTGTACCAAGCTTCAGCAACTCAACGGTATCACCCACAAGCACAGCCCGCTTGGGTTCCGGTCTCTCAACCTGCCGCTGGCCGGCACGGAGCTTGCTTTCCGCCTCATTCAGACTCCTGCGAACATCTGCCTGCCGCTGGTTGATACCGGCAGTATCCGCACTGTCCTGCAACTGCTTACGGAGGGCTTTCAGCTCCTCGGCTGCGGCATTGGCTGTCCGGCGGGCATCTTCGATGATGGACTGGGCTTCCCGACGGGCGGCTTCCAAAGCCTTGTCTTTTTCTTTCTGCAGTTGGGCACTGTACTGTTCACTCTGGCGTTTGATATTTTCTGTTTCCTGCCGTAAGTGTTCTGCTTCTCGGCGGGCAGACTCCATCTGCTGCCGCTGCTGCTCCAGCTGGGAAAGCACATCTTCAAAGTCCTTGTCACTCTTTCCAACCAAATCATCGGCTTCTTTCAGAATGTCCTCACTCAAGCCCAGCTTGCGGGAAATGGCAAAGGCATTGGACTTGCCGGGAATACCAATGAGCAGCTTGTAAGTCGGCTGTAGGGTCTCAACATTAAACTCACAGGAGGCATTGATAACGCCCTTTGTCCGCATGGCATAGAGCTTCAGCTCTGCATAATGGGTGGTTGCAACAATGCGGCTACCCATTTTTCGACAAAATTCGATCAACGCGATTGCCAGCGCAGCGCCCTCAGCAGGGTCAGTGCCCGCACCCAATTCATCAAAGAGCACCAAGGTACGGTCATCGCATTCCGCAACAACATCCACAATGGTGCGCATATGGCTGGAGAAGGTGGACAGGCTTTGGGCAATGGACTGCTCATCACCAATGTCCGCCAGAATCGCATCAAAGGTAGACAGGACACTGCCGTCACCCGCGGGGATATGCAGACCGCATTCTGCCATCAAGGTCAGCAGTCCGATGGTTTTCAGTGTGACCGTTTTACCGCCGGTATTGGGACCGGTGATGATCATGCTGTCAAAATCCGTGCCTAACCGCAGAGAAATAGGCACTACAGTCTTGGGATCGATCAACGGGTGGCGGGCATTGCGCAGCTCCACCTTGCCCTGATCATTCATGATGGGAGCCCAACCGCGCATCCGGTAACCAAGCTTTGCTTTTGCAAAAATCACATCCAGTTGCACCAGCATTTTTACATTCAGATCGATGGCTTCCCGGTAAGAGGCCGCCTCAGCGGACAACTCAGCAAGGATCCGCTCGATCTCCTTCTTTTCCTTCAGCTCCAGCTCCCGCAGGGCATTGTTGGCATTCACCGCGGTCATGGGCTCTACAAAGTAGGTGGAGCCTGTGGAAGAAACATCGTGCACCAGACCCGGTACATCTGCCTTATGCTCACTCTTGACCGGCACCACATACCGTCCATCCCGGATGGTGATGATGGGATCACGGAGGAATTTTGCATAGGCAGGTGAAGAAATGATCTTCTGCAGACCGTCTTTGATCTTTGCCGCTTGGATACGCATATGGCGGCGGATATCGGACAGCGCGGGAGATGCATTATCTGCGATCTCTTCCTCGGAAAGGATAGCCCCACTGATCCGGTCTTCCAGATACTTATTGGGTGTCAGTGCCAGAAACAGCGCATCCAGCACGGTCTTCGAATCATCCTCGGAAATGTAGCCTTTTACATTCCGGGCGCAGCGCAGAACGCCGGCGATCCGCAAAAGTTCCGCAGGTTGCAGTGTGCCGCCCCGCTCTGCCCGCTCCAGAGATGCCGAAACATCACTGACACCGGAAAACGAGGGATTTCCCTTCCGGGTACACAGATCGGATGCCGCCGTGGTCTGATCCAGCAGAAGCTGGACATCCTCAAGATCGGAGGTCGGTCGCAGCTTTAAACAGGCCTCTTTGCCCTCCTGGCTTCCGGCGCAGTCCTTCAGAAGTGCAAGAACTTGATCCAGTTCCAGTTTCCAAAGGGATTTTTCGTATAATTCAGACATGGTAAACTCCTAAATAAGTAGCGATTTGTAAAAATCAAGGGCAGAAAAGCCCCGTTCCAGCTGTGTTGTCAGATATGCTTCTGTAATTTGAGATAGCTGAACAAGATTCTCCTGCCCTAACTCAAAAGAAAACAGCCGTTTGGGGTCGCAAAAACAGATGTAACGCATGGCCTGCAAAGTTCCGGGGAAAACCGGCATGCGGATACCGCCGTAGCTTTCCCGACAGCCGATACATTCCAGTCTTCCCTCCGACAGATCAAATCTTTCCGTTGCTTCACTGCCACAGTTATGACAGCCGGAAAGGTCCGGAGAAAAACCTGCAAGACACGCCCCCCGCAGCTCAAAAACTGCCTTTACCTTATCTTCCGGAAGATTCAAAGAAGAAAGGCCGTGCAGGCAATTTAGCAGCAAACTCAAAAGCTCCGGATTGGGAATATCCTCCTGGCATAGAAGCTCCGCAACCTGAGCGAAGTAAGTGCCAAGGGAAAGCTTCGTCAAATCCCGGCGCAGGTGGTGAAAAAGTTCCACCGAAGCAGCTTCATTGACGGTATAAAATCCCCTGTTTTCAAACAGAACAAAATCGCCGTAGGCCAAAAGCTGACAGGGCGCTATCAACGGGCTGTTCTTCCTGCGAAGACCCCGGGCCTTGACTGTCAGTTTTCCGTTGTGAGGGGTCAGCAGGGTCAGCAGACAGTCACGGTCATTGTAGTCCGTGACCCGCAGCACCAGCCCCCGGGTCGTCAAGTACATCCGTTGCCTCCATCTTCAGCGCGCGGCTATAAAGCAGATACATTTCCGGCGCGCCGGTCTCTAAGAAAATGTTCCAGTAATCCTTAGCGTTCATCTTCCATCCCTCCGCTGCTAGTTTTTGCAGCAGAAAGGAGAAATAGCCATGGAAAATTTATTCGCTGTATCCAAAATTCCGGACAAGGAAATCGCTGTCACGCCAATTTTCCTTGACCTTGACCCAGGTGGTCAGAAACACTTTGGTACCCATGAATTTTTCGCAGTCATTTCTTGCCATTGTGGAAATCTTTTTCAGCATCGCGCCCTGGTTGCCGATAATGATTCCCTTATGGCTTGCTTTTTCACAGTAAATGGTAGCATCCAGATCGATAATACCGCTGTCCCGCTCGGAAAACTTCGTGATCTCCACCGCAGTTCCGTGAGGAATTTCACGGTCTAAGCACCACAGCAGCTTTTCCCGGATGATCTCCGCCATTACCTGCCGCTCCGGCTGATCGGTAGTCAGATCTTCCGGAAACAGGAAGGGGCTTTCCACGGCAAACTTTTCGCACTGGGAAAGCAGTGCTTCTACGCCATCGCCGTTTTTCGCACAAATGGGGATAATGGCTGCAAAATCCGCCGCCTGAGAATAGGCCGCAATGACCTCCAGCAGGCTTTCTTTTTCCACCGTATCAATCTTGTTGATGGCCAGCACGATGGGGCAATTCTTGCTCTTCAGCTGCTCGATCAGTACCTGCTCTTGCGTACCGACTGAGGGAATCGGCTCTACCACCAGAATGGTCATGTCTACATCGGCGATGGACTCCTTGGTCACGCCCACCATGTAATCGCCCAGCTTGGTACGGGGCTTGTGGAAGCCGGGAGTATCCACAAAGACAAACTGGGTATCTCCCCGGGTCACGATACCGCAGATCCGGTTACGGGTGGTCTGAGGCTTATTTGAAACGATGGCTATCTTTTCGCCAACGAGGTAGTTTGTCAAGGTGGACTTACCCACATTGGGGCGTCCGGCAATGGTGATCATCGCAGTTTTTGTCTTCATATCTCAATCTCCTTATTCTCTGCTCATACCGGGTACGGATGCTGCGATCAGTTCCTCCCGCGCCCGCATTTCTGCTTTCATCTCGCCCTCATCCAAGTGATCGTACCCCAACAGATGGAGCATGGAATGGATGGTTAAGTAGCCGACTTCCCGCCGGACGGAGTGGCCGAACTCCTTTGCCTGTGCGATTGCCCTCTCCAGACTGATGCACATATCACCCAGGGGGCACAGACCGCTCTCCGGGTCCAGATATTCCTCCCAATCCTCCGGCAGCTTGCCCGGCTCCATCTGGAACATGGGGAAGCTCAGCACATCCGTCGGGCTGTCAATGCTGCGGCTGGCAAGATTGATGGCATGAATGCCCCTGTCATTGGTAACCAACACACTGATCTCACAGGGTATATTCACACCCTCTGCTGCTAAGGTCGCCTCCACGCACTTGGTGATAATGGAGGTCACCTGAATTTGCCGCAGGGTAAAGCAATCAAAATTTATATTGATCTTCATATCATTTCTTCCTTTGGTAACGGTTCTTGTTGTCGTTTGCCGGCTTTTTGGGTTCCGTTTTCTTCTCGGCCTTTTCATAAGCGTTGATGATTCGCTGCACCAGGGCATGGCGAACCACATCCGCCGAAGTCAATGTGCAAATAGCAATATCCTTCACGCCTTCCAGCACCCGGATGGCATCCTTCAAGCCGGACACTTTATCCTCCGGCAGGTCGATCTGGGTCACGTCGCCGGTGATGACGATCTTAGAGCCAAATCCAAGACGGGTCAGGAACATCTTCATCTGCTCCCGGGTGGTGTTCTGTGCCTCATCCAGAATGATAAAGCTATCATCCAGTGTCCGTCCTCTCATATAGGCAAGGGGCGCAACTTCGATAGAGCCCCTCTCCTGATACTTCTGGAAGGTTTCCGGTCCCAGCATGTCATAGAGAGCATCGTACAGCGGCCGCAGATAGGGATCGACCTTGTTCTGCAGGTCACCGGGCAAAAATCCCAGCCTTTCACCAGCTTCCACCGCAGGACGGGTCAGAATGATTCGGTTGACCGTCCGCTCCCGGAAGGCAGCCACTGCAGCAGCCACCGCCAGATAGGTCTTACCCGTACCGGCAGGACCGACACCGATGGTCACCGTATTGGACTGGATGGCCTGCATATAGGTCTGCTGGCCCACGGTCTTCGCCTTGATCGGCTTGCCCTTGGCAGTGCTGCAGACCACATCCTTCGCCATTTTCGCAACCAGATCGTCATTGCCCTCTTGTACTAGTGTAACGAGATAGCGGACCCGCTGCTCGTCGATAGTTTCCCCTTTGGAAGCCAGAGACAAGAGCCCCTCAAGCGTCCGCACCGCTTTATCCGCAGTTTCCTCATCACCGGTTACTTTCAGCTCCGTGCCACGGTTGACGATGGAAACGCCCAGCGCTTCCTCGATATGCTTGATATTTTCATCAAAGGATCCAAATACAGCAATCAGGTCTTCCACCCGGTCTGCACTAACGATCCGTTCCGTTAAATTTCCCATCTGGTGCAATAATCTCCTCTTTTTGTACTCTGCCGATCATTTCCTTGCAGGTATACGATCCTTGATAAACATAAACATCCTCATCAAGGGTGATGTCTTCCTGTTTTGTAAGAATCTGTCCGGCAATCATTTGCGTACCAAGGTATTCTGATGCAAAATCGGAAACCTGCTGTTCCGCTGTATTTTGCGTCACCACTACCTCCGCAGGTTCATGGTATGTCCATACCTCCGTAACCAGCGCAACAGGAAGCTGAAAACCGCCCGGCAGCATCATATACTCTTCCACATACATTTTAACACAAGTATCATCGAAATTTCCACTATCTTTATAGAAATTTATCCGTTTTTTTCCGATAATGAGGCCGTATTTTTTTACTTCTGCTGTTTTTTTGCCTCTGCCCTCATAATGAACAGGCAACACAGCCGATAATTCTCGCTGTGTAACTGCAAAAATCTCTCCCTCCGCTCTGACTGCACGGATAGAAAATCCGCAATCCGTATAGCCGGAGATCAGTATTTCTCCCGCTTTGACCGCCTGACCGGGCTTGCACAATAGATTTCCCCTGGTTGCGGTACAGAAAAGGATCACCCCATCTCTTGCCGCGACCAGACTGCTGACACCATATTTTAAATCGGGCTGCTTGACAGTCTCCCTTTCCCGCACCGAGATTACAGCCACACAGCCGCTGGTATTGACCCCCGCCCACTGGAGCTGTGGCATAGCCTCCAACAAGGCATTCTTCATTTTCTCGCTGCGCACCTCCCGTCGGGAAGCGCCAAAAGAGATCCCACATTCAGCCGCTTGTTCCAAAATCAGTCGGCTTGGTACAGAAGCATTCCCCTCCACCCGAACAAAATATATTCTTGTCGGCACAAAAGCACCCACCAATAATAGTAACAGGAGCCCAAATATCAATACTGGTCTTTTCAATAATCGTTTCCCTGTCCAGTATAACCCCTGCCGGGCAACAATACGAAAGCGGTCTCCCCTCTTTTCCGCTATCTTTTTCGTTGTCTTCAGTTGCTGCCTGCCGATCCGGAATTGAAGTGTAAGATCATCTGTCCCCACGGCATCATATACCGTCACCCCGGACTCCTGCAGTCGCGTCAGAGTAGATGCAGTATCCGCACCGACGATCTCAACAGACACCATGCCATATAGGGAATGCCAGAACGTCATCAGCTGCACCCCCTAATCAAATGAACACTTTCGATACAGCCGGAAATGATCAATTGTCCCTTCGTCATCCTTGCAAGTTCCAGTGAAGTGCCGCGAATGCAGATCTGGCCGAATTTTACTTTCACGCAAATCGCTTGCGAGCCGTACTCTACAATACCGCGATGATTCTCCACCAATACCCGCCGGTGGCCTGCAATTTCAACCAGAGGAAGTCCCGGCAGCGGCTCGTCCTGCAGATCTGCGGCATTTGTCACATGCTCCATAAAGTTTCTGTTTCCTGCCATCTCATAACCCCCTTTTGCAAAAGCATATGAGTAAGCCGTGATGATTTTGCTCCACAGCGCATAGATTCTTCTGAGGTGACGGCAATGAAGAGGAAATTATGGACAATCATCGGGGCAGCCGCAGGAATGCTTGTATTGATACTGGATACAAAAACAGCCATTTCCGGCGCGCAGGAAGGAATCCGATTATGCCTGTCTGCAGTCATTCCATCATTGCTGCCATTTTTCTTTTTATCTATCCTGCTGACCGATTCCTTGACCGGAATCACACCCAGGTTTATTCGGTTTCTAAGCAGAGTACTACGGATACCCGCCGGGAGCGAGAGCCTTTTTCTCATTGGCGCACTTGGCGGCTATCCTACCGGCGCAATCTGTGTGACAAAGGCATATCATGACGGTTTGCTCCGCCGCCGCGACGGAGAAAGAATGCTGGGCTTTTGCAGCAACGCAGGACCTGCATTTCTTTTCGGGATCGCAGCCGGTGCTTTTTCTCACGCAATCGCTCCATGGGCATTATGGGGATTCCATCTGTTGGGTGCTATGGGCGCGGCGATCCTGTTGCCGGGCGGTTATTACGGATCAACTTCCTTGCCCGCGGGAAAGCCTATGTCTTTATCAGCAGCACTGCAGAAAGCCATAACAATCATGGCACGGGTCTGTGGATGGATCGTACTGTTTCGACTTTTGATCGCTTTTTGCAGCCGTTGGTTTCTGTGGTACTTTGAAGCACCAGTACAAGTACTGTTCAGCGGACTTCTGGAACTGACCATCGGCTGCACTGAACTACATACCGTTCAAAACGAAGGACTTCGTTTCATCCTCTGCAGCGCCATGCTCTCCTTTGGCGGTATCTGTGTAACGATGCAGACTATGTCGGCAGTCGGTACATTGGGGCTGGGGATGTATCTTCCCGGAAAGCTGTTCCAGTGCGGTGTCAGCACATTCCTTTCTGCGTTATTCCAACAATTCTTCTTCCCTGTTGAGCAAAGCATGAAACTCTCCCCGGTATTTTATCTAATCCTGGCTGCCGCCCTCGGTTTATTCCGCTTTGGTCTCAAAATATATGAAAAAAAGAGTAGCAATTCCGCACTTGTTGGTGTATAATTCAGACAGAAACAGGAGGTGGCCGGCATGTTTTTCCGAAAGAAGATCCAAAAATCCTGCGCTTATTGCAGTTACGGAACAAAACTGAATGATGAGCAGATTCTGTGCATCAAGCGCGGCGTGGTCGCCATCACCGGTAAGTGCAGAAAATTCGACTATGCCCCTTGCAAGCGCATTCCGGTCAAACCGAAGACTGTTGACTTTGTGAAATATGATGAGGAAGATTTTTCCCTGTAAAAAACGGAAGCTGGTAATCCAGCTTCCGTTTTTGTTATTGGATCATAGCAAGGAAGTCGTCTTCGGAAAGAATCGGAATTCCCAATTCCCTTGCTTTCCGTTCCTTAGAACCGGCATTTTCACCTACTACCACATAGGTGGTCTTTTTGGATACCGAGCCGGATGCCTTGCCTCCCAGCAATTCGATCTTTTCCGCGGCTTCCTCCCGGGTAAATTTGGTAAGCGCACCGGTAAGGACGAAAGTCATACCGGCAAACCGGGCATCTGTAATCACCCGCTGGTTATCAAAATTGACGCCGGCATTGCGGAGCTTTTCCACCATACTGCAAGATTGGGGCTGGGCAAACCAGTCCACAATATTCTGCGCCGTAACCGCACCTACATCGGGCACATCTGTCAGTTCCTCAGCACTTGCTGCTGCCAAAGCATCCAGAGTGCCAAAGTGAGATGCTAAAACCTTGCCGGTCTTCGCGCCTACTTGCCGAATGCCCAGAGCATAGATCAGCTTGCTGAGATCCCGGGTTTTACTCTCCTCAATGGCAGAGAGCAGCTTTTGGGCTGCCAGTTCTCCTTTCTGCCACAGGCTCTTCATCTGATCCAAACTTAGATAATAGATATCCGCAGGAGAATGGATCAGGTCCTTTTCGATCAGTGCTTCCACGATGGAGGAGCCAAGACCTTCAATATCCATGGCATCCCGGCTGACAAAGTGGGCAATATTCCGGCTAAGCTGAGCAGGACACTCTGCGCCGGTACAGCGAAGGAACGCACCATCTTCGTCCTTGACAGTGGGCGCACCGCAAACCGGGCAGTTGCAAGGTAACCTGTAAGGCGCAGTATCATTGGGACGCTTGTTAAAATCTACTTCCAAAATCTCCGGAATGATCTCACCAGCCTTACGGATCA
>JAZNJN010000131.1:0-2230 GCA_045578025.1 Faecousia sp.
CGGAGCGCGAAGCGCGAGCCTCCCCTGTGTAAGGGGAGGTGCCCCGTTAGGGGCGGAGGGGTTGTGACAATCCCTCAGTCAGCCTTCGGCTGACAGCTCCCTTTACACAAGGGAGCCTTTGTTAAGCTAAACGATCATTTATCTTCCCAAAGAGAGGAACTCTTATGAACCATTATCATGCAGGAAGCTGTGATGTTGCCGTCATCGGTGCCGGTCACGCGGGCATCGAAGCCGCCCTGGCTGCCGCAAGGCTTGGCTGTCACACCATCCTTTTTACCATCAACTTAGATGCGGTAGGCAATATGCCCTGCAACCCTGCCATCGGCGGCACAGGCAAGGGTCACCTTGTCCGGGAGAGCGATGCTCTGGGTGGCGAGATGGGCATCGCTGCGGATGCCGCCTGTATCCAATACCGGATGCTGAACCGGGGCAAAGGTCCTGCTGTCCACTCTCTGCGGGCCCAGGCAGACCGCCGGAAATACCAACACGTAATGAAGCATACTCTGGAGATGCAGGAAAATCTGGAGCTGAAACAGGCCCAGATCGTAAAGATTTTGACGGAAAACGGCGCTGCCACCGGTGTGGTCACCCAGTTGGGTGCGGTTTACGATGCCAAGGCGGTGATCATCGCTACCGGCACTTATCTGGACAGCACCATCATCACCGGTGAATCTGTCATTCCCTCCGGCCCCGACGGAATGCACCCTTCTGTAGGCCTTGCAGACGATTTGCGAGCCTTAGGTCTGCCACTGCGCCGGTTTAAGACTGGCACGCCTCCCAGAGTCAACCGCCGCAGTATCGACTTTTCCAAAATGGAACTGCAGCCGGGTGACGAAAGCATCGAGCCCTTCTCCTTCCGTACCGATCACGCGCCCTACAATGCGGCAGTGTGTTATCTCACCTACACCAACGAGGAGACCCACCAGATCATCCGGGAAAATTTCCACCGCTCCCCTATTTTCGACGGTACGATCTCCGGTGTCGGCCCCCGGTACTGCCCCAGTATCGAGACGAAAGTGGAGCGCTTTGCGGACAAGCCCCGGCATCAGCTTTTCATTGAGCCCTGCGGACTGGACACGGAAGAAATGTACATCCAAGGCTTTTCCTCCAGCTTGCCGGAGGATGTGCAGATCAAAATGCTCCGCACCATTCCCGGCCTTGAAAACGCGGAAATGATGCGCCCGGCTTATGCCATCGAATACGAATGCATCGACCCCACTGCCCTGCTGCCTACCTTGGAAACCAAAGCAGTTTCCAAGCTGTACGGCGCCGGTCAGTTCAACGGCACTTCCGGCTACGAGGAAGCCGCCGCACAGGGTCTGATTGCCGGCATCAATGCCGCGCTGAAGCTCCAGGGCAAAGAGCCGCTGATCCTCACCCGGGAGACCAGCTACATCGGTACGCTGATCGACGATCTGGTGACCAAGGGCACGGAAGAGCCTTACAGGATCATGACCAGCCGCAGCGAATACCGGCTGCTCCACCGGCAGGACAATGCCGATCAGCGGCTGACCCACATCGGTGCACAGGTAGGACTTGTGCCTCAAGAACGGCTTGCAGCTGTGGAAGAAAAGTATGATCAGGTGCGACGTGAAGTAAACCGTCTGGAAAGCAGCGGCGTTCCCGCCAGCGATGCCTTGAACGCCATGCTGGAAAACAGGGATACCGCACCTGTTACCAATTCCGCCCGGCTTGCAGATCTTTTGCGTCGTCCTCAGATCAGCTATGCAGACATCGCACCCTTTGACCCGGATCGCCCGGCGCTGCCGGAGGCTGTCACCACCGAGGTAGAGATCCAGATCAAGTATGCCGGCTATCTTGCCCGGCAGCTGAAGCAGGTGGAAGAATTCCGGAAGGAAGAATCCCGTCTGCTGCCGGAAAACATCGACTACAACGCCATCGCCGGTCTTCGTCTGGAGGCGCGGCAGAAGTTATCCGAGATCCGCCCCATGTCCATCGGACAGGCAGGCAGAATCTCCGGCGTTAGTCCGGCAGATATCGCGGTGTTGCTGATCTATCTGGAACAGGCTTGACATTTCCCATTTATTGGCTATAATATTCTCAGATCGCAAAACAAATGAAGTCTTCGGGGAGCCGGGCGCACCGGCTGAGATAGGGCTGACACGGCCCTGACCCGTGAACCTGATACGGTCAGTACCGTCGTAGGGAAAGATGCATATATGGGACTCTCAATGTGTCGCATTGCACCTGGACGGGGTTTGCAATGCGA
>JAZNJN010000132.1:0-9020 GCA_045578025.1 Faecousia sp.
GATGAAGCGGCAGGGCAGAAATCCGCTGCTGGTTGCCTGCGATATTTACCGTCCCGCTGCCATTCAGCAGCTGAAGGTCTGCGGTGAAAAGCTGGGCATTCCCGTTTTTGAAAAGGGCACCCAGGACCCTGTCCAGACCGCCAAAGAGGCTGTGACCTATGCAAAGCAGCATGGCCACGATATGGTTTTCCTGGATACCGCCGGCCGCCTGCATGTGGATGAGGCGCTGATGAATGAGCTGAAGAACATCAAGGCCACCGTCAAGCCCGATGAAATCATGCTGGTGGTGGATGCCATGACCGGTCAGGATGCCGTCAATGCGGCCCAGAGCTTCAACGACTGGCTGGACATCGACGCCGTCATGCACAGTAAGCGCGACGGCGATGCCCGAGGCGGCGCAGCCCTGTCCGTCAAGGCCATTACCGGCAAGCCCATCAAGTTCGCCGGCATGGGCGAAAAGCTGGAAGATATCGAGCCCTTCCATCCGGACCGTATGGCTTCCCGGATCTTGGGTATGGGCGATGTGCTTTCCCTCATCGAAAAGGCAGAAAAGGCATTCGATGCTAAAAAGGCCGAGGAGATGGAGGAAAAGCTAAAGTCCAACCGCTTCACGCTGCAGGATTTCTACGAGCAGATGGCCCAGCTGAAAAGCATGGGCTCTATGCAGGATATCCTTGCCCAGATGCCCGGCGGCGCGAATCTCAAGAATGTGAATGTGGATGAAAAGTCCATGTCCCGGACCGAGGCGATCATCCTTTCCATGACCCCCAAGGAGCGGGAAAAGCCGGAGATCATCGGCGCCAGCCGGAAAAAGCGGATCGCTGCCGGCGCAGGCGTAAAGGTCGAAGATGTCAACCGGCTGCTTAAGTCCTTTGAGCAGATGCGCAAGATGATGAAGCAGTTCTCCGGTCCCGGCATGGGCAAAAAAATGAAGCGCATGAGAGGTCTCGGTGGCTTCGGCGGGGGCTTCCCCTTTTAATGGTTCGCTCTAAGCAAATTGCTTTGCGATATAGAAAATTACGAAAGATATTTTATGGAGGTGAAACTCATGGTTAAGATCAGACTGAGAAGAATGGGTGCAAAGAAGGCTCCTTACTACCGTATCGTGGTTGCGGATTCCCGCTCTCCCCGTGATGGCCGCTGCATCGAAGAGATCGGCACTTACAACCCCCTGCTGGAGTCCGAGAACATCACTGTCGATGCTGAGAAGGCTCAGAACTGGATCAAGAACGGCGCTCAGCCCACCGACACTGTTCGTGGTCTGCTGAAGAAGGCTGGCGTGCTGTAAGACCCCAAAGGAGTTAGCACAATGAAGGAACTTTTGCTGTATATGGCAAAGAATCTGGTGGACGATCCCAAATCCGTCACCGTTACCGAAGTCGAGGAAGAGGACGGTAAGGTGCTGGAGCTGCGTGTTGCCGAGGGCGACATGGGCAAGGTGATCGGCCGTCAGGGTCGGATCGCCAAGGAGATCCGTACCATCGTCAAGACAGTTGCCCAACGCACCGGCGAAAAGGTAACCGTCGAAATCGTGGATTAACGGATGTGCGTGGCGCTATGCCACGCACTTTCCCATATTAGCCTGACCGATATAATCCGAACCCGTTTTTGAGATGCCCAGCCACATTGATGCTGCGTTGCCGCTTTTTGAAGGGCAAAGAGCCCATCGGCAAAGCTCCGCCTTGCCTCAAAGCTGCTGGGCGGCTCAAAAATCTGCGACCCAAGCGGGATGGATGGTCGGTTCAGGGGATCTTATATGAAGCAGATGGGCTGGCGCCCATCAATGAATAAAAGGAAGCCTGGAGCGATCAGGCGCCCGCTTGGGCGGGTTCGGATTATATCGGTCAGGCTAAGGAGGATACTATGAAACTCCAGTTTGTTGAAGCGGGCGAGATCGTCACTACCCACGGGGTAAAAGGTGAGGTCAAGGTACTGCCCTGGGTGGACGGCCCGGATGTTTTGTGTGAATTTGACCGCTGCCGGATCGGCGGCGTGGAATATGAGATCGAAAGCTGCCGTGTGCAGAAGACCTGCAACCTTGTCAAGCTTTCCGGTATTGATACCATGGAGGCTGCCCAGGCGATGCGGGGCAAGACCGTGGAGCTTTACCGGGAGGATATCAATGACGAGGTGATCTTCGCCGCGGAGCTCATCGGTGTGGAGGTTTTCTGCAACGGAGAAAAGCTGGGCGAGATCACCGATGTGCTGGATTATCCCGGCAACAGTGTGTATGTGGTCAAGGGGGAGCATGAGTATATGATCCCTGCGGTGAAACAGTTTATTCTGTCCACAGACCTGGCGTCCAATCAGATGCAGGTGACCATCATTGAGGGTATGCGAAGCGATGAGAATTGATATTATGACCCTGTTTCCCGAGTCTGTGGGAGATGTGCTCTCCGACAGCATTCTGGGCCGGGCGCAGGAGCGGGGCTTTATCCGCATCGAAGCCCACCAGATCCGGGATTATACTGCCAATAAGCAGAATCAGGTAGATGACTACCCTTATGGTGGTGGCAGAGGCGCAGTAATGACAGCAGATCCCCTGTACCGCTGCTGGGAGGCGATCTGCGACCAGGCTGCCGGCCCGGTGCATACCATCTATCTGTCTCCTTGTGGGCATACCTTTAAGCAGGCAGATGCCATCCGCCTGAGCAAGCTGGATAATATCATTCTGGTCTGCGGCCATTATGAGGGCATCGACCAGCGGTTTATCGACGAATGCGTAGACGAAGAGATCTCTTTAGGCGACTTCGTTCTCACCGGCGGTGAGATTGCTGCCATGGCGGTAACGGACGCGGTGTGCCGTATGGTACCCGGTGTCCTTGCCGACCCGGAATGCATTGAGGATGAAAGCCATTTTAACGGTCTTTTGGAATATCCTCAATATACCCGCCCGGCAGTGTGGCACGGCAGGGAGATCCCGGAGATCCTCACCTCCGGCAACCATGAAAAGGTGCGCCAATGGCGGCGGAAGCAATCTTTGCGCCGCACCAGGGAGCGCCGGCCGGATATGTATGAAAAGCTGGATCTAAGCTCCAAGCAGGATAAGAAGCTGCTGAAAGAAATGGAAGAAGAAACGGAAGCCTGACGGCTTCCGTTTTTCTTTATTTTCGACCTTGCCGGAAGGTGGTAATGATTCGTACCGTGGTGGAGGCTAACAAGATCGCTACTGCCATGATACCGGCAATACCGGCAGTGTGCAGACCCTTGTCCGCAAACTGCTCCATCTGTCCCTGTACCGCAAAATGAATGGCATAGTATACGCCCGCGCCGGGGATCAGGGGGAAAATGGAAACCACCAGATAGGAAATGGCAGGATACTTCCGGATCCGGGCCATGACTTCTGCATAGATGGCGGCAACCAGTGTACCCCAGAAATAGGCGGTCAAATCATTGCCGCTAAGGTGGAGCGCCAGCAGATATATAAGCCAAGTCAGTACGCCGCCCAGGCCACACAGCAGGCCACCGGGGCCGTGGATGTTGAACAGAATGGAAAAACCCATACAGCCGAGCAGACAGGCAATGCATTGGAACCAGATGCTGTAAGAAATATCCGGTGCAGAGATCACTTCGCCCCAAAGACCTGTTGCAACATTCCAGGCAGAAGCCGTACCTAGGGCGATGGCAAGGGCGATCAGCAGTACCTGCACCACCCGGTTGATGCCGGAATTGGTGTCGCCGTAAATAATATCCCGCATGGCGTTGGTAAAGAGCAATCCCGGCACCAGGATCATCAGCGCACCGATGACTGCTGCATCGGGATTGGGGACAAGTCCGGCGCAGCCAAGGCCGTAGGCGGGCAGTGCCATTAAAAAGGCGGCGGTGATGATACGGAAGAACTGATTTGCCTTCATATGTTCCATGAACTTATTGATAAGGCCCACCAGAATGCCGCACAGACCGGCGCACAGTCCGTCGATCAAACTGGCACCAAAGAGCAGGGAAAAACCAAAGCCGCTGAGGAAGTTACCTGCCAGATACAGGGGCAGGCGGTAGGACCGGCGTTGCTGCCGGGTCTCTTCCAGCCATTTTGCTGCGATCTCCGGTGCAGGCTTTTCCGTGCAGATCCGGCGGCTTAAGCCGGAAAACTTTTCCACAGCGTCCAGATCGTTGCCGTGGATACCGATGCGGCGCATACGGGTAAGGGGTCTGCCGAGTACCGGCTCGATGCTGATATGCAGACAGTTGGGGATAGCAAATACCTCGGCATCGATATCATAGGCTTTCAGGATACGCACCATGCTCTCTTCTACACGGAAGGTCTCCGCACCGCACATGGCAAGCTCGTAGCCCAGATCCGTAGCCAGATCCAGAAGTTTTGAATACTCCATTGAAAACCTCCACAAGAGTCAGTTTCTTACCACCAGTATATCATACCGCCGGACAATTACAAGCGAAAAAATCCCGCCGGATACCGGCGGGATCATTTAAGACATTCCCATGACGGCTTGCAACCCAAACCGCTCCACGATGTTGGCGAAAACAGCAATTCTGTCAGAGAGAGCTTGACTGGGCGTGTCGGATAGATTGCCTGCAACATATGCATACAGACCGTTTCCCAAATCGGTCCAGCCACTTTGACTGCTTGTAGGGTTATTTGTGACAATACCTGTATATATCTTAAGACCAGATTGCTGGCCGTGAGGTATGGAATCCGTTAGAGGATCAATGATTTCAGCGGCATTTAGCGGCGCCTGTCCGGAAGAGGGTGGGGCATAGCTATTCAGCAGATACATTCCCTCTTGGTAGCTAATAAAAGTGCATGCTTCCATTTTGGCAGAGAAGTTGCCGGAAAATGCATCTAAAAGTCCCTCGAGATCCTTCCATTCGGGGGTATAAACGGTTAATAAGGAAATCTTTAGAAGTTCGTTTTGACCGGGAATCAAAACAGATGACGGCCAAAAAAGATTAGGCAGTTGAGATATTGCTAACCGCCCGGTCTCGGTATCGGGGTTGTAAATGTACATAAAAGGGACATCGCGGTTTATTTCATTTACCCAATCTGCAAAGGAGACAGTGACAGTTTGCCCCATTAGGGCGTTCTTAGCCTGTGGGAGATCCTTGGGAGCGGGGAGAGTGCCGGGACGGGCAATGTTGTAATGAAGAAACAGAAATAGACCCAATATTACGACAACAAGAACAGAAATGACTATGATGATAGTTCGTTTCATTATATCCTCCTTTAATATATGATTCCTATATAAGGGGGTGCCTTGAGTCTGGTAAGACCTGTGTAAGCGCGTTGTATTCTACAAAAATATTATAAACTGAATTAAATTATTAGTCAACAAGGACATAAAGAATCCCGCCGTTTCCGGCGGGATTCGGGGAATTTACTTTCTTACGAACAGAACGCCCAGGGTGGAAGGTCCGCAGTGGCAGGAAACGGTGCAGCCAGCGGTGGTCTCATAGACGGTCTCGAAGTGGCCATGTTCGTTGATGGCGTCCTTCACAGCGGCGAGGCATTCGTCGGTAACGGGGGTATAGGTGAGGAACAGCTCCTTGCGGACGATGTCCTCCCGGTCAGCCAGCCGGTCCTTGACATAGTTAGCCAGACACTTGGCATAGTTGCCCCGGTACTTCTTCACAACGCCCATCTTGCCATCCTTGACCTCGATGCAGGGTTTCAGATTCAGCAGGTTGGCGCCCAACGCAACAGCGCCGGAGCAGCGGCCGCCCTTGACCATGTACTGCAGCTGATCCAGCAGGAAGCTGGCCTCGATCCGGGGGGTATAGGCATTCAGTTTTTCTGCGATCTCATCCAGATCGTCACATTCCTTTGCCAGACGGCAGGCTTCCAGCACCACAAGGCCCTGGCCGGTGGACAGATTCTGAGAATCGATGACCCGGACATTGGGGAAATCCTCGGCAGCCAGACAGGCATTCTGGTGGGAAGAGGAAAAGCCGGAGCCGAGGCTGATATGGATAACACCGTCATAGTCTGAAGCATACTTGGCAAACAGCTCCTGGTATTCACCGATATTGAACGCGGTAGTAGAGCAAAGGTCGCCGCCGGCAGCAACATGGGCAAAAATGTCGGCGGGATGGATGGTGTCGCCGTCCAGATAGGGCTGACCATCCTTGATAATGGTCAGACGGGCCAGATCGATATTCAGTTCTTTGATCTGCTGGGGAGAAAGATCACAGGTGCTGTCGGACAGAATTTTGATATTCATAGGTTAACTCCTTTTGAAAGAGAGTGTGTTTCACAGAAATGTATACTTGCGATTTTTGAATTGCGTGATAAAATAGTATCATAAAAACTGTTTTCTGTCAATTATTGTGTACGGAAAGGAGGATCTGTATGAAACTGAAGTTTACGGTTACCGGCATGACTTGTGCCGCCTGCTCCGCCCGTGTGGAGAAGGTGACCCGGGGTGTTGAGGGTGTGGAATCGGCAGAAGTAAATCTGCTGGCAGGCACCATGACGGTGGAAGCAAGCTCCGATGCTGTGGCTGCTCCGATCATGCAGGCAGTTACCGCTGCCGGCTACGGCGCATCCATTGCGGGAGAGAAGAAAAGGGAAGATAAGAAGCAGAGTGCCGGGCTGAAAGAGATGAAGATCAGGATCATCGGATCTGCGGCGTTTCTCTGCGTTTTGATGTATTTCACCATGGGACATATGGTGGGACTTCCGATGCCTCACTGGTACCATGGTCAGGAAAATGCGCTGATCGCGGCACTTTTGCAGTTGTTCCTTACACTGCCGGTGGTATATTTAAACCGGATCTATTACAGCCGGGGACTGAAAGCGCTGTGGCATCGCAGTTCCAATATGGATTCTCTCATCGCGGTAGGCTCCGGTGCGGCGCTGATTTACGGTATTGCAGCACTGCTGCGCATGGCTTATGCCATGGGCCACGGGGACTGGCAGACGGTAAGTCACTACAGCGAGAATCTGTATTTTGAATCTGCCGCCATGATCCTGACGCTGATCACTCTCGGAAAATTCCTTGAGACCCGGGCAAAAGGTAAAACTGGCGATGCCATCCGCGCGCTGATGGACCTGCGCCCGGAAACTGCCACAGTCCTGCGAGATGGTGTGGAGCTTACGATTCCTGCCGATCAAGTACGGGTAGGGGATATTGTCATTGTCCGTTCCGGCGGCAGAATTCCGGTGGACGGAGTTGTAATCGAAGGCCGGGCAGCAGTAGACCAGAGTGCCCTCACCGGTGAGAGTGTTCCGGTGGAAAAAGCGCCGGGGGATACGGTGGCGGCTGCCACCATCAACCGGGAAGGCTATCTCAAATTCCGGGCGGAAAAGGTGGGAGAAGATACCACCTTGCAGCAGGTGATCCGCATGGTAGAGGAAGCCGGCGGCTCGAAAGCCCCCATTGCCCGCATGGCGGATAAGATTGCCGGCGTGTTCGTGCCGGTAGTCATGGGCATCGCGCTGCTGACATTCCTTGTGTGGATGCTGGTAGGGAAAGATTTGGAATTTTCCTTGGCGGCGGCAATTTCCGTTCTGGTGATCTCCTGTCCCTGCGCACTGGGTTTGGCAACTCCGGTTGCCATCATGGTAGGCACCGGCAAGGGCGCATCCTTAGGCGTACTGTTTAAAAACGGTGCGGCACTGGAGCATCTGCACAGTGTGGATACGGTGGTGCTGGATAAGACCGGCACGCTGACCACCGGAAAACCTGCAGTGACGGATATTCTTCCCAATGGCATTACCGCAGAGGAACTTCTCGCCATTGCAGCATCACTGGAAACCCAATCCGAGCATCCTTTTGCCAAAGCGATCTGCGAGAAACTCGGCAGCGCCCAGCTGCGAGAGGTACAGCAATTTGAAACCCTGCCCGGCAGAGGTGTTTCCGCGATTGTCAGCGGCGTTCGCTGTTGGGGCGGTAACCGCCGTTTGATGGAGGAACAGGGATTTACAGTGCCGGAGTATCCGGAGCTTGGGGAGCAGGGGAAAACACCCCTTTACTTTGCAGACGAGAACGGATATCTTGGCGCCATCGCCGCGGCGGATGTACTGAAAGAGGATTCTGCATCTGCGGTGGAGACCATGAAGCAGTTAAAGCTGCAGGTGGTCATGCTCACCGGCGACAATGAAAAAACCGCCCACACCATCGCCCAAAAGGCTGGCATCGGCCGTGTGATCGCCGATGTTTTGCCGACTGACAAGGCATCCGTTATTAAAAACCTCCAAAGTGAGGGTAAGCGGGTGCTGATGGTGGGTGATGGCATCAACGATGCACCGGCGTTGGTGACAGCGGATGTGGGCATGGCCATTGGTGCAGGCACGGATATCGCCATGGAGTCAGCTGATGTGGTACTGATGTCCGGCTCTTTAGCCGGTGTCGCAAATGCAATCAAATTGAGCAAGGCCACCATCCGCAATATCCGGCAGAATCTTTTCTGGGCATTTTTCTATAACTGCCTGGGAATTCCGGTTGCGGCGCTGGGGCTGCTCAGTCCCATGATCGGTGCGGTAGCCATGAGCATGAGTTCTGTGTTCGTGGTTACCAATGCGTTGCGGCTGCGTCGTTTTCAACCCAAGAAGGCAATGAAAACCAAGGAGGAGATTAAAATGGAAACCGTGATCAAAGTAAACGGAATGATGTGTCCCCACTGCAAAGCAATGGTGGAAAAGGTCTGTAAGGCAGTACCCGGCACACAGGATGCTGTGGTGGATCTGCAGGCGAAGAATGTTACCGTCACCGGTGATGCACCCCTGGATGAGCTGAAAAAGGCTATCGTGGATGCAGGCTACGAAGTGATCGAATAAGTCCGAATTATCGTACTGAATGTGTTTTAGAATACTGTCAGAAGCCAAGGAAAGGGTGAAGACAATGTATTCTATGCGCCATGTATGCGGACACGTTCAGGTCTATGACAACCGAGGGAACTTCCTGTTTTCTGCGGACAGCGAGCGGGAAGCCAGAGAGGAATTGGAAGGTTATGCGGAATCTGCGGCTTGATCTTTGCTATGACGGCACTCGCTATCGGGGCTGGCAGCGCTTAAAAGACAGCGACCAAACCATACAGGGCAAGCTGGAAACTGCCCTCTCCCG
>JAZNJN010000133.1:0-5359 GCA_045578025.1 Faecousia sp.
GTAGGCGATCTGGTGGGAGAAGATCTTGGGCTCGTAGGTTTCGCCCTTGCGCAGAGCTTCCACCTCGTTCATCAGCTCCACAGGGCCGCCTGCACCGGCACCGGAAACGGCCTGGTAAGTAGAGGCGGTCATGGTGCGGATAGGAGCGATGGAGTTCAGCGCGTTCACAGCGGTGAGGGTGATGATAGTGGAGCAGTTGGGGTTAGAGATGATGCCATTGTGCCATGCCACATCCTCGGGATTGACCTCGGGAACCACCAGAGGCACCTTGGGATCCATCCGGAAAGCGGAGGAGTTATCCACAAAGACAGCGCCGGCCTTAATGATGGCGGGGGCGAACTTCTTGGCGATGTCATTTTCTGCAGCGCCCAGCACGATGTCCACGCCCTCGAAGGCGGTGTCGCAGGCTTCCTGGATGACCACATCCTCACCCTTAAACTTCAGCGTCTTGCCGGCACTCCGGGCAGAAGCCAGAGGGATCAGCTTGCCTACAGGGAAGTTCCGCTCCTGCAGGACCTTGATCATTTCCTGTCCCACAGCGCCGGTAGCGCCCAGAACAGCAACAGTGTACAGTTTCATAGAATTACCTCCAATTGGAAAATGCTCGCCTTTTACTTTACGAAGCTGTTGTACAGCACGCGGATGGCGGCCTGGAAATCGGCATTGTCAACGCCAAAGATGATGTTCAGCTCGTCGGGGCCCTGGTTGATCATACGGATATTGATGCCTGCTTCGCCCAGTGCGGCGAAGATCTTACCGGAAATACCGGGACGGAAAGCCATCCGGTGACCCACAGCGGCAACCACAGCGATCTGATCGTGGACATCCAGAGTGTCCGGCTCGGCCTCTTTCTGGATCTCCGCCATGATGGCGTAGAGGTGAGGCTCTACATCGGCGGTGGGCAGGACCACGGATACATTGTCGATGCCGTTGGGTACATAATCCACGGAGATGCCATGGCGCTCGATGACGCTTAGCACTTTGCGCAGAACGCCCACCTGGTTGCTCATACCCCGCTTGCTCATGGAGATGATGGTAAAGTCCTTCTTACCGGTAATACCGGTGATGAAGCGATGGGGGTCGTGGGCGCCTTCAAAGGTCTCCCGGATCATGGTGCCGGGGTCCTCGGGGGCATTGGTGTTGCGGATATTGACGGGGATATTCTTCTCCCGAACGGGGAAGATGGTACCCTCGTGAAGCACCTGGGCGCCGGAATAGCTCAGCTCCCGCAGCTCGTCGTAGGTCACCTCGGGAATGGTCTGGGGGTTATCCACGATCCGGGGGTCAGCCATCAGAATGCCGGAAACATCCGTCCAGTTTTCGTACACATCTGCATCAAGGGCAGCGGCAGCCAGCGCCCCGGTGATGTCACTGCCGCCCCGGGAGAAGGTGCGGATGTGGCCAGCGGGCATCACGCCGTAGAAGCCGGGGATCACGATGCCGTTGCAGGGCACAGCCAGCGCCTGCAATGCGGCGTAGGTGGGCTCCTGATCCACAGTACCGTCAAAGTTAAACTTCACCCAGTCGGCGGAGTCCACAAAACGGAAGCCTAAGTAGGCGGCCATCAGCTTGGCGGAGAAATACTCGCCCCGGCTGACCAGTGCGTCCTGAGATATGGTCTTTGCATCCAGCTGCTTTTTCAGCTCAGCAAATTCGCTTTCCAGGTCCAGATCGATCTTCAGATCGTCCCGGATCTCCAGATACCGGGAGGTGATCATCTCAAACACACCGGTGCAGTCCACACCGTACTGGGTATGGGCATGGCACAGGTAGAGAAGATCGGTGATCTTGTGATCCCGCTTATCCCGCTTGCCGGCGGCAGATACGACTACCACCTTGCGGGCAGGGTCAGCGAGGATAATATCCCGGATCTTTTGGTATTGACCGGCGTCTGCCATGGAGGAGCCGCCGAATTTGACTACTTTCAGCATATTTTTCTTTCCTTTCCCGGAAAATCAGTTTTCAGCCGGCAGAGCGGCGATGAATGCGTCGGGGTTTTCCTTGCGCCATGCGTGGATTGCGCTGACGGGGGTAGGCTCGGTGATCACAGCATCGCCCCAATTTTCGCTGACCGCGGCAGGCAGATCCTTGCCGCCCCGGACATAGTAGCGCATGGTTTCGCCATTGTCAGCGGCAGCTTTCGCACCGTAGATGCTGTAGAAGCCCTTGCCGCTCAGCAGATCCACACAGTCCTGCACTACATTATATGCAGTGGGGTAGCGGCCTGCGCCTTGACCGTAGAAGCTCATCCGGTCGGAGGTGTCACCGATGAGGGTGATCAGATTATAGTTGGAGGGAACGGCCGCTTCCGGTGCGCCCTGGGGGCACAATGTGGGCTGGACATAGGCGGCGAAGCCGGTTTCGGTCCGCTTGCCGGTGGAGATCAGCTTGCACACATAGCCATGGTCAGTGAAAGCCTTTACATCCTCCGCGGTGATTTTGGAAATACCGGCGGCGGGGACGGTGTCCTTGTCAAGGCTGATACCGAAGGCAACGTTGGAAGACAAAATCACCTTATGCCAGGTGTCGATACCTTCCACATCGGTGGTGGGGTTGGCCTCTGCATAGCCTAAGTCCTGGGCCTGCTTCAGCGCATCGGCATAGGTAAGACCCAGACGGGTCATGGAGTCGAGGATATAGTTGCAGGTGCCGTTCATGATGCCGCCCACCTGACGGATCTTCTGCACCCGACGGGCCCGCTCCAGCTCGGAAAGCCAGCCGATACCGCCGCCCACCGCAGCGGTGCAGCGGAAGAAAACGCCCTTTTCCTTAGCCAGAGGGATCAGCTCGTCATAGAAGGTGGTAACCAGCGCCTTGTTGGAGGTGACAATGTTCTTGCCCGCCTCGATAGCGCCCCGGACAAATTCATAAGCAGGATGCAGGCCGCCCATGGCCTCCACCACAGTATCGATGGTGTCGTCTGCCAAAATCGCGTTAAAATCTTTGGTCACTTCCGCGTCGGGAAGGGTCACATCCTCCAGACACAGAACCTTCACGACTTCCATGTCCGGCCGCTCGGAAACAATCTCATATACGCCTCTGCCAACAACGCCAAAACCCAGCAAGCCAAGTCTCATAACCACTAACCTCTCTTTTACTCAGAAACAAATGTGTTCTTGCGGAAAGCACTTGCTTTTTTACCAGAAACAGTATATCATATACCCATTCAAAAACCAAGTATTTTCGGGAAAAAGTTCATCTTTTGTGCAGGTGGCAAAGAAAATGGCTTTTTCCACAGGAGGAAGTTATGCAATATCATTCCACCCGGGGCCACGCACGGTCGGTAGACAGCGCCCAGGCGGTGCTTCAGGGCATTGCCCAGGACGGCGGACTGTACCTTCCCACTCAGATTCCTACCTTTGATTGGAAGGCCTGTGTTGCGGGCGATACCATGGAAATGGCGGAGAAAATTCTGTCTGCTTTTCTTTCGGATATCCCCGAAATGGGGGAGCTTGTCCGGAAGGCCTACACAGGAAAGTTTGAAACCGACGCGCTGACACCTACCGCTGCGGTGGGGGATTTTACAGTGCTGGAGCTGTTCCGGGGACCTACCTCTGCCTTTAAGGATGTGGCTCTTTCCATGCTGCCCCAGCTGATGACCGCAGCCAAGAATGAAAAGAAGATGGAAGAGGATATTCTCATCCTCACCGCCACCTCCGGCGATACCGGCAAGGCGGCTCTGGAGGGCTTTAAGGATGTACCCGGTATCCGCATCTGCGTGTTCTATCCCGACGGCGGCGTTTCTCAGGTCCAGCGGCGGCAGATGGTCAGCCAGGAGGGCGACAATGTTACCGTCTGCGCTGTCCGGGGCAATTTTGACGATTGCCAGACCGGCGTGAAGAATGTGTTTGCCGCCTGTGAGGGCAAGGAACTGCCTTTCCGGCTGAGCAGTGCGAACTCCATCAATATCGGCCGTCTTGCACCCCAGATCACCTATTATTTTAAGGCTTACCGGGATCTTTTGGATGCCGGAAAGATCAAGATGGGCGACGAGGTGAACTTCTCCGTACCCACCGGCAATTTCGGCGATATTCTGGCGGGTTACCTTGCCAAACGGCTGGGTCTGCCTGTGGGCATGCTGATCTGCGCTTCCAATGCCAACAATGTGCTGACGGACTTCATCCGCACCGGCACTTACGACAAGCGCCGCCCGCTGCATAAGACCGATTCTCCCTCTATGGACATTCTGGTGTCCTCTAACCTGGAGCGGCTGCTGTACTTCATGTCCGGGGATACCGCTTTGGTGGGGTCGCTGATGGACAAGCTGAATCGCGAGGGTATCTATACCGTACCGGAGGCGTTGATCACTTCTATCCAGAGCCAGTTCTGGGCAGGCTTCTGCGATGACAAAAAGGGCGCTCAGACCATCGCCAAGGTTTGGAAGGAATATGGCTACCTCTGCGATACCCATACCGCTTCCGGTTGGGCAGTTGCGGAAGATTATGTCAACCAGACCGGTGACAAGCGCCCCATGGTGGTGCTGAGCACCGCATCGCCTTATAAGTTCCCTGCGGCAGTGCTCTCTGCCATTGGCGGTGACACTTCTGGCGACGAATTTACCTTGATGGAGCGGCTGGAAGCCATGACGGGCGTGAAGATTCCCGGCAATCTTTCCGGACTCCGGGAAAAGCCGGACCGCCATCTTGGCGTGATCGATAAGGAAGAGATGCTGTCTTTTGTTTTGAACATTAAGGCCTCCCTCTGACGAGGGAGGTGGCTCCGCGGAGCGGAGACGGAGGGAGAGAACGACTACCCCGCAGTCTCGCTTTGCTCGACAGCTCTGCCGAGCCCGCACCCCCTTTGTCCGCTACGCGGACATTTCCCCCGCTAACGGGGGAATCAACCCCTGACAAGGGGAGCCAAGGGAATGTCCCAAATAGAGAGGAGAAAGACGATGAAACGAGTAACCATCCGTGTCCCGGCAACCACCGCCAACTTAGGTCCGGGATTTGATGCCTTCGGCTGCGCCCTGAGTCTGTATACCGATGTGACCTTCGAGGAGACCGAATCCGGCCTGGAGATCACCGGCTGCCCCGAGGAATTTGCAGGACCTGACAACCTTGCCTATGTGTCCTACTGCGCTGCCCTTGCCACCATGAGTGAGGAGCTGCGTGGCGTAAAGATCCATATCCGTGCGGATATCCCGGTCTGCCGGGGCTTGGGTTCTTCTGCCGCGCTGCTGGTGGCGGGCGCTATGGGCGCCAATGTGCTCCGGGGCAACAAGCTGTCCACCCAGGGTTTGCTGAACATTACCAATGCCATGGAAGGTCACCCCGATAACATCGCACCTGCGTTTTTGGGCGGTCTGACCGCCTCTATGGTGGATAACGGCCTGCCGGTGACGGTGAATTTCCCCCTC
>JAZNJN010000134.1:0-3668 GCA_045578025.1 Faecousia sp.
AAAGATAGGCAATCTTTTACCCCTCTCCATCTTCGTTTTGGACAGTGCAGACAATCCAAAAGCCGGCAGATTTTATGTATCGGCATCAATTCTTGGCAAACTAAATCAGTAGTCCATAAAATAACCGCACTCCAAATCGGAGTGCGGTTGCTATTTATTGTTCGGGCAATTTTACCAATCCCGTCACATCGGAAACCGGCAGAGAGAATGCAATACCCTGAGCGGCTTTCGCCATGCCCATTCCCCGATAGATGGCATTGAGAACGGCATCCCGGATGTCCTTCTCCACCACTATCATCAGAATTTCCTTTTCCGCATGGAGGGTGATGCCGAAAAATGCTGCAGCCTCCTCCCGGGCAACGCCACGGGCATTGAGGATCGTGCCGCCCCGGGCACCCTGCTCCTTAGCAACTTCCATCACATCCTCGGCATAGCCGGAGTTGACGATGGCAAAGATCACCTCATGGTTATCGGTCTTCATATTACTTCTCCCTCCCCTGTCGATTGTTACTCATAAACTGATAAAGATTCACGCCGATCACACTGCTCAGCGGCACGGCAAAGGCAATGCCCTTGCCGTTCTTAATGGCAGCAAATTTATCCTCCAGGCAGTGGAGTACACGCTCCACCATATCCTCCCGAACGACGCTGAGGATCACAGCCTTATGGATATTCAATCCCAGCAGCTCTACCAGCTCTGAATGGGCAGTTCCCAGACCGCCAACCACCATCTGGCAGTTCACATCAAACTGGCTGATCACATCCAGGTAAAACTCACCCTTCGTCCGGTCGACCACCGTAAACAGGAGCTTCAGCTTTTTAATGGACGCATCGTGAAATGTATTTGCCATTATGCTACCTCCTGCTTACATAAAGTTGATGATCTGCTGATCATCTGCATCCAGAATGCGCTTCATGGCGCGGCGCTCCTTCATTCTGCGATCCACAATGGAACGGAATCCAAGAAGCTGGATGGTGATCAGCGGTGTCATAGCCACCAGCGCCACCACACCGAAGGCATCCCGAAGGGCCGCCCCCTCCCCCTGCAGGCACACGCACACGCCCGTGGCAAAGGGCAGGATGAATCCGGAGGTCATAGGACCGCTGGCAACACCTCCGGAGTCAAAGGCAATGGCGGTATACACCGGGGGCACAAACAGGCTTAGTGCCAGAGAAAGGAAATAACCCGGAATAATGTAATATACCAGAGAAAAATCAAAGATAATTCGAATCACAGACAAGGCGATGGACGCACCTACACCGATGCACAGACCGGTGATCATGGCTTTTCTTTTCACCAGTCCGCCGGTGACCTCCTCTATCTGCTGATTCAGCACATGGATCGCAGGCTCTGCCAGAACTACCAGCACACCCATGATGAGGCCAAAGACCGTCAGCAGGATCTTATCCCCTCCGGCAAGGGCAAAGCCCAGTTTATAGCCAATGGGCATAAAGCCTACATTGACACCGGTAAGGAACATGACAAGGCCAATATATGTAAATACAACACCCAATGCGATCCGCAGCAGTCTGCGCTTGGGCAGCCGTAGGAATGCGATCTGGCAGATGAGGAAGAATACCACAATCAGGCCAAGCGCAATGGCAACTTCCTTTGCCGTATGCTGGAAAGTCGTCAAATATGCGCCAAGGATATCGGCATTTACCGTATAATCCGGGACTTGATAAGTCAGATCATTACCGGAGAAAATACCCAAAAGCAGCACCGCCGCAATGGGGCCAACGGAACACAGCGCCACAAGACCGAAACTGTTTTCCTTGCTCCTGCGATCGCCCAAAACGCTGGAAATACCAACGCCCAGCGCCATGATAAAGGGCACTGTAATCGGGCCGGTGGTCACGCCGCCGGAATCAAAAGCTAAGGGCAGAAGATTCAAATTATCATTGACCGCCAATAGCAATGCCATTGCGAACAGCAACATATAAAACAGCATCAGGATCTGGGAAAGGGATCTCCTGAACACGATCTTCATAATCGCGATCACCAGAAATGCGCCCACACCAAGACCCACCGCGTAGATCAGCAATGTACCGTTCATCACGGCGCTGACCTGCTTTGCAAGAACCTGAAGATCCGGCTCTGCAATGGTAATGAGCATGCCCAGCACAAAACACACCGTCAACAAAAGACCCAGTTTGCGCTGCTTGGAAAGGCCAGAACCTACATGGGTGCCCATGGGGGTCATAGCAAGATCAGCACCCAAATTAAACAAACCGATGCCCAGCACCAACAGGACTGCACCTATAGTAAAGGCAATCAGCTCTGCATCACCAAAATTGAAGAAAGGTGTCAGTGCGAAGATATATACGATTGCTGTGATCGGCAACGCAGAAACCAGCGCTTCCTTGATCTTCACCCACAGTTCCTTCAAAACACATCACCTTTCCAAATCATAATTCTAGGCACTTACAGAAAGTATACCAAAAATGCGTCAGCTTGCCAACCCAAAATAGCAAATATTTAGTAAAAAACCCCGACCTTTCGGCCGGGGTTTTTCTAATTAAGAGTTAAATCTTACTCGTAGATCTCGGTAACAACACCGGAACCGACGGTACGGCCACCCTCACGGATAGCGAAACGCAGACCCTTCTCGATAGCGATGGGGGTGATCAGCTCAACATTCATAACAACGTTGTCGCCGGGCATGCACATCTCAACGCCCTCGGGCAGATTGATGATACCGGTAACGTCGGTGGTACGGAAGTAGAACTGGGGACGGTAGTTGTTAAAGAAAGGAGTATGACGGCCGCCTTCTTCCTTGGACAGGACGTAGACCTGGCCGGCAAACTTGGTCAGGGGGTTGATGGAACCGGGCTTGCACAGAACCTGGCCTCTCTCGATCTCCTTCTTGTCAACACCACGCAGCAGAGCACCGATGTTATCGCCAGCTTCTGCGTAGTCCAGCAGCTTGTGGAACATCTCGATGTCGGTAACGGTGGTGTCCTTCTTCTCCTCACGCAGACCAACGATCTCGACCTTGTCGTTCTTGTTGATAACGCCACGCTCAACACGACCGGTAGCAACAGTACCACGGCCGGAGATGGTG
Organism: Faecousia sp.; assembly: GCA_045578025.1. Taxonomy (GTDB): domain Bacteria; phylum Bacillota; class Clostridia; order Oscillospirales; family Oscillospiraceae; genus Faecousia. The sequence goes on from JAZNJN010000134.1 coordinate 3,066, forward strand.
AAGACGTCCTCAACGGGCATCAGGAAGGGCTGGTCAGCCTTACGGTCAGGAGTGGGGATATAGGAGTCAACAGCGTCCATCAGCTCCTTGATGCAAGCATACTCGGGAGCAGCGGGGTCCTTGGACTCGCTGATCAGAGCATTCAGAGCGGAACCCTTCACGATGGGGGTGTCGTCGCCGGGGAACTCGTAGAAGTCCAGGGTCTCACGGATTTCCATCTCAACCAGCTCCAGCAGCTCCTCGTCGTCGACCAGGTCAGCCTTGTTCATGAAAACAACGATGGAGGGCACGCCAACCTGACGAGCCAGCAGCAGGTGCTCCTTGGTCTGAGCCATAGGACCGTCGGTAGAAGCAATAACCAGGATAGCGCCGTCCATCTGAGCAGCACCGGTGATCATGTTCTTGATATAGTCGGCGTGGCCCGGGCAGTCAACGTGAGCATACTGACGAGCGTCAGTCTCATACTCAACGTGAGCGGTGTTGATGGTGATGCCGCGCTCGCGCTCCTCGGGAGCCTTATCGATAGCGGCGTAGTCCTGCATCTCAGCCTTGCCCTGCATAGCCAGGTACTTGGTGATAGCGGCGGTCAGAGTGGTCTTGCCG
>JAZNJN010000135.1:0-12626 GCA_045578025.1 Faecousia sp.
AACAAGCTGTCCACCCAGGGTTTGCTGAACATTACCAATGCCATGGAAGGTCACCCCGATAACATCGCACCTGCGTTTTTGGGCGGTCTGACCGCCTCTATGGTGGATAACGGCCTGCCGGTGACGGTGAATTTCCCCCTCCATCCCGATTGGGAATTTTTGGCACTGGTGCCGGATTTCGACCTGCCCACCACTCTTGCCCGTGAGGCGCTGCCCAACGAGTATGCAAGAGCCGACGCGGTGTACAACATCTCCCACGGCGCTATGGTGCTGAAAGCGCTGGAGCTGGGCGACGAAAAGCTGCTGCGAAACGCCATGCAGGATAAGATCCATCAGCCCTACCGCAAGGGTATGATCCAGGACTACGAGAAGATCGAGGCCCTCATTCGCACTACCGGCGCGGCTTTCTGCCTGTCCGGCGCAGGCCCGACCCTGCTGTGCATCACCCGCAACCCCGGGCTGGAAGAGAAGCTTGCCAAAAAGCTTCACGATATTACGGAAGCCAACTGGGAAATGATCCCCCTCCATGTGGAGTTCGAGGGTGCGAAGGTCATCTGCGCAGAATAAAAAGCAAAGGCGTGCCCATGGGCACTCCTTTTTAGTTTTTTCGTGTGGGTTTCACATTTACTGCCGGGTCGACTTCTCCCTCGATTTTTCCATGAGCTGCTTCAAAGGCCTTGATATTTTCCCGAATGAGAACAAGAATGTGGCTGTTGACACTGCGACCTTCATAGTCGGCAACAAATCCAATTTTATTCAGCATTTCTTCCTCAATACGAATAGATACACTCTTAATAGCCATAAAATAATCCCTCCACAGCTATATTATGTGTTTATTTTATGGACAACATGTGATATAATGTGGCGAATAGATATATAATATATCTAAACTTTTGGGGGAGGGAAATATATGGATGCTGTAGATGTGCAATGGGTAGAGGAACTCCGTGAGCAAATTAAAAAGGGCATCTTATATTGGCAACTGGAGCAACAGATGAATACGGTGGGGGGTCGTTATGAAGCCTTGCGGCAGGTCCTGCCGCAGGATCAACAAGAGATATTGGATGAATATGACCGTCTGCGCAAGCAGATGGAAGTTTGCATGACCCACACAGCATATATGATCGGTATTGTCCATGGGAAGAAGAGATAAAAATAAGCCCCGGCCAGTGGCCGGGGCTTGTGTTTTGTTGTATCTTAGTACATTCCGCCAGCCTGAGCAGCAGCGGCAGCAGCGGCAGCATCTGCAGCGGGATCGGGCTTGTCGGCAACCAGGCTCTCGGTGGTCAGCACGCAGCCGGCGATGGATGCGGCGTTCTCCAGAGAGGAACGGGTGACCTTGGTGGGATCGACGATGCCGTTGTCGATCATGTCCATATAGTTCTCGGTGTAGGCGTTGTAGCCCCAGCCCACCTTCTTGGAGGACTTGATCTTCTCGAAGACCACACTGCCGTCCACACCGGCATTCTCCGCGATCTGGCGGATGGGTGCCTGCAGGGCAGCGGCGATGATCCGGGCGCCGGTCTTCTCGTCACCGGAGAGCTTGGTGATCAGCTTTTCAACAGCAGCGATGGCGTTGACCTGAGCAGTACCGCCGCCGGCTACGATGCCTTCTTCCACAGCAGCGCGGGCAGCGTTCAGAGCATCTTCCACTCTCAGCTTCTGCTCCTTCATGGCGATCTCAGTCTGAGCGCCGACCTTGATCACGGCAACACCGCCACTGAGCTTTGCCAGACGCTCCTGCAGCTTTTCCCGATCGTAATCGGAAGTGGTGGTAGCGATGGCGGAGCGGATCTGATGAGCGCGGGCCTTGATATCCTCGGAAGCACCGGCACCGTCGACGATGGTGGTGTTGTCCTTGGTGACGACCACCTGACGGGCGCGGCCCAGATCGGTCAGCTGTGCTTCAGTCAGTTCCATGTTCAGCTGGCTGGAGATCACAGTGCCGCCGGTGAGGACAGCGATATCCTGCAGCATCTCCTTGCGGCGATCGCCAAAGCCGGGAGCCTTGACGCAGACGCAGTTGAAGTTACCACGCAGGCGGTTGACAAGCAATGTTGCCAGAGCGTCGCCCTCCACATCCTCGGCGATGATCATCATCTTCTTGCCGGCCTTGACGACGGGCTCCAGGATGGGCAGGATCTCCTGGATGGAGGCGATCTTCTTATCGGTGATCAAAATGTAAGCATCGTCCAGGACGGCTTCCATCTTGTCGGTATCGGTGACCATGTAGGGGGAGATATAGCCCCGGTCAAACTGCATGCCTTCCACCACATCCAGACCGGTTTCGGCAGTCTTGGATTCCTCGATGGTGATGACACCCTCGGTGCCCACCTTCTCCATGGCCTCTGCGATCAGGGCGCCGATGGCCTCATCGCCGGAGGAAACAGCGCCGACTCTTGCGATGGCGGCGGAATCGGAAACGGGAACGGAATTTGCCTTGATGGCCTCCACAGCAGCAGCAACCGCCTTGTCGATGCCCTTACGCATGACCATGGGGTTTGCACCGGCGCTCAGGTTCTTCAGACCCTCGCGGGTGATGGCCTGGGCCAGAACGGTAGCGGTGGTGGTGCCGTCACCGGCGATATCATTGGTCTTGGTGGCGACCTCACGGATCAGCTGAGCGCCCATATTCTCAAAGGCATCCTCCAGCTCCACTTCCTTGGCGATGGTCACGCCGTCGTTGGTGATCAGGGGAGCGCCGAACTTCCGGGCCAGCACTACATTGCGGCCCTTGGGGCCCAGGGTAACCTTGACGGTATCAGCCAGCTGGTCGATACCGGACTGCAACTTCTTACGGGCGTCTTCGCCGTAGATGATCATTTTTGCCATGATAATTTTCCTCCTTAGTCAGTCACGACAGCCAGGACATCGTCCTGCTTGACGAACTTGTAGTCGACCTTGTCCAGGGTGATGTCGGTGCCGACAAACTTGCTGACGACAACCTTGTCGCCTGCTTTGACCAGCATCTCCACATCCTTGGTGCCGGGGCCGACGGAAACGACCTCGTAGATCGCGGGCTTCTCTTTATTTGTGGTAGCCAGAATAATGCCGGAGGAGGTGGTCTCCTCAGCGTCATGCTGCTTCAGCAGCACATTGTCTGCCATGGGTTTGAGCTTCATTGCGTTTGCCTCCATATCAAGTATTTAGACCGGGTTGCGGTACGCTGCCGGTCTTTGTCTATGTGTTTTGGCACTCCTTGTGGTTGAGTGCTAACATATCATAACCCATGCTTCCGAAAAAAGCAAGAGGGAATTTGGAAAATTGCGTAAATATTTTATGAATAGGTGTTAACAGCGGTAAATGATCGTTTAGCTTATCAAAGGCCCCCTTGTGTAAAGGGGGCTGTCAGCGAAGCTGACTGGGGGATTGACACAACCCCTCCGCCCCTAACGGGGCACCTCCCCTTACACAGGGGAGGCTCGCGCTTCGCGCTCCATTACGCATATAAACGATCATTTACATCCCCATCTGCGGGGGATTCTTTTGGGCAATCTGATGAAAAAACTTGAAAAAAGCCTTTGTTTGCTCTTGCTTTTTGTGCGATATTCCTTTATAATGAATAAAAATCGTTGTCAGAAGGAGGGAATCCGGTGGGAGAAGTGATCGCAGTCCTTTCCGGCAAGGGCGGAACGGGAAAAACCTCTCTGTGTGCCGGCGTTGCCACCGCGATGGCAGCCATGGGGCACAGCGTCCTTTGCATCGACTGTGATATCGGTCTTCGCAATCTGGATATCGCGCTGGGCCTTGCTCAGACCAATTCCCTTTCTTTTCTGGAGGTCTGCCGGGGAGATTACCAACTGAAGCAGGCGCAGAACCACAGTCTGTATCCCAACCTGTCCTTTCTGACAGCGCCGGTGAATTGCACCGCGGAGGATATCGACAGCAGCGCCTTCAGCGCCATGCTGCGGGAGGCCCGGGAGTGGTTTCAGTACATTTTTCTGGATGCCCCTGCGGGGGTGGATCTGGGATTCCAGCTTTGTGCCAAGCATTCAGACCGGATCGTGCTGGTCACCTGCTCCGATCCTGCCAGTGTGCGGGATGCCGCCCGGGCAGGGCAGGTACTGGAGCTGATGGGCAAGCAGGAGGTGCGGCTCATCGTCAACCGGGTCAGCAAGAAGATGTTTGAAAAAATGAAAGTCACCGTGGATGATGTGATGGACGAGGCGGGGATCCCCCTGCTGGGTATCGTGCCCGATGATCCCAATGTGACTTTGGCGGCAGCCTTTGATAAGCCGCTGCTTCGTTACGGAAAACGGGGCGCAGCCGCAGCCTGCAGACGGATCGCAAAACGAATCCAGGGTCTGCCGGTGCCGGTACCTACCCGCTGATCAAGATAAAGGAGAGAACGAGAGTGAATATTGCGTTTTTGGCTCACGACAAGAAAAAAGAACTGATGGTCCAGTTCTGTACCGCATATAAAAGTGTGCTGGCGAAGCATAATCTGTTCGCTACAGCCACAACAGGCCGTCTGATCGGTGACAGCACCGGTCTTCCCCTGACACTGCTTCTTTCCCATAAGCAGGGCGGCCATCAGCAGATCAACGCCCGCATTGCCTACAATGAGATCGATCTGGTGCTGCTGTTCTCCGATCCCAACTCCGTAGATCCCTGGGAAGACAGCCAGACCATTGAGACCATCCGCCACTGCGACAAGCACAATGTGCCCATCCCTACCAATCTTGCCAGCGCGGAAATGCTGATCATGGGTCTGCAGCGGGGCGATCTTGACTGGCGCGAAATGCTCCACACCAAGCCTAAGTACTAAAATAATGCGAAATGCAGAATGCACAATGCAAAATGTCCCATGTGGACAAAAGCAATTATGCATTTTGCATTTTGAATTTTGCATTGAAATTCGGAAAGGAAATTAGATTATGGAGATTATTAAGCCCCGGACGCTGTCCGGCTTTATGGAGCTGCTGCCCGGCAAGCAGATCCAGTTTGAGCGGATGCTCACCATCCTGCGCAACACCTATGCATCCTACGGTTTTGCCCCGCTGGACACCCCGGTGATCGAGGATGCCCAGATCCTCCTTGCCAAGGGCGGCGGCGAAACGGAAAAGCAGATCTACCGCTTCCAGAAGGGCGACTCTGATCTTGCCCTGCGGTTCGATCTGACAGTGCCTCTGGCGAAGTATGTGGCGCTGCACTGCAATGATCTTGCCTTCCCCTTCCGCCGGTTCCAGATCAGCAAGGTCTACCGGGGCGAGCGGGCCCAGAGAGGCCGCTTCCGGGAATTTTATCAGGCGGATATCGACATCATCGGCGACGGCAAGCTGGACATCCTCAACGAGGCGGAGATTCCTGCCATTATTTATAAGGTGTTCCGGGGCTTCGGCCTCAGCCGTTTCCAGATCCGGGTGAATAACCGCAAGATCCTCAGCGGATTTTACGCCATGCTCTCTTTAAGTGAAAAGAGCGGCGATATTATGCGCAGTGTGGACAAGCTGGACAAGATCGGCGCCGACAAGGTGCGCGCCATCCTGGTGGATGACTGCGGCATTACCGCGGAGCAGGCGGATGAAATTCTGAAGTTCATCGCCATCCGGGGCAGCAATGCAGAGGTTTTGGCAGCGCTGGAGGGCTATGCAGGGAGAAATGAGCTGTTCGACATGGGTCTTTCCGAGCTGAAGGCTGTGTGCAACAATCTCGCGGCCTTTGGTGTTCCTGAGGAGAATTTTGCGGTGGATCTGACCATCGCCAGAGGTCTGGACTACTACACCGGCACGGTGTATGAGACCACCTTGCTGGATCATCCCGAGATCGGTTCTGTCTGCTCCGGCGGACGGTACGACAATCTGGCCGGTTACTATATCGAAAAGGCGCTGCCCGGCGTGGGCATTTCCATCGGTTTGACCCGGCTGTTCTATGTGCTGGACGAGCAGGGTCTGTTGAACCCCGAGCTGCCCAATGCTCCTGCGGATGCCCTGGTGCTGCCCATGACCCAAGAGCCTTTCGCTGCCATCGCCCTTTCTGAGGAGCTGCGCAGCGCAGGCCTGCGGGTGCAGTTCTACGGCGAGCAGAAGAAGTTCAAGCAGAAGATGGCCTACGCGGACAAGCTGGGCGTTCCCTTTGCGGTGCTGCTGGGTGAGGATGAGATCGCGGAGGGCATGTGCTCCGTGAAAAACATGGTCACCGGTGAGCAGGTGAAGCTTACCGCCTGCGATGCGGCGGCATTTATCAAGGCATCTCTTGCCGCCAAGGATGCACCTGTCATTTTGCAGAAGTAAAAGAAAAGGCCCCCTTGTGTAAAGGTTTAGTGCCCGTTGCCGCGAAGAGGCGTACGGGCACTTAATACAGAGGAGGGCTGGCTTTTTCTTTGCGTAGCAGAGAAAAAGACTGGGGGATTGTGCCTGTGAGGACAACCCCTCCGTCAAAAATCAAAGATTTTTGCCACCTCCCCTTACACAGGGGAGGCATGAGGGAGGCTCTAAATGGAAGAAAAATTCATTGCCGCATGGGCGCAAAACCGGGAAAAGGCGAGCAAGCTTGGCGTCCGGATGCGCCCTATCGAGCAGGAAAACGCCATGAAAAATGCCCACCGCATTTTGGGCGGGCATCGGGAAAGCGACGGCTTTGCTCAGCTGGCAGATCTGGGCAGATTGGACTTGAGTCTGGAGGCTCTTGCTGTTGACAAGCGGTTTACGGGACTCTTTACCGACGAGGAGGCCAACAACGCTTTGACGAGGCTGCTCACTGCCGGATACCGATTCTAAAAAATGAACACGCCGCGCGGTATGCGCGGCGTGTTTTCTTTATTGGTTGCGGGCTTTGTTCATCTTATCTGCCTTACAGAAGAGGATAAAGCCGATGATGAACAGAATGATCAGTGTACCCACTGCCAGATTCTCGTTCTGGAGAGGGATGCCGAAGATGTTCACCTCAATGCCGATGGTCAGCTGGCTGACCAAGCCGATCAGCAGCGCGCCCAGGAAGGTGGCGCCCTTGCCGAACACATCCATCAGTCCGTAGTAAGCGCCGCTGCGCTCCGCAGGAATGATCTTGCCCAGGTAAGAGCGGGCCAGCGCCTGGATCGCGCCCTGGAACATACCTACCAATGTTGCCAGCAGCCAGAACTGCCATTGGGCCACCAGGAACATGGCAAAAGCGGTGATGGCGGTGTAGGCACCGATGCAGATCTTGATTAGCAGACCTGCGTCGTACTTGCTTGCCAGCCGTCCGAAGAGGATGGCAAAGGGGAAGGCCACGATCTGGGTCAGAAGCAATGCAAGGAGCAGTCCGGTGGTGTCCAGACCCAAGGCTGTGCCGTAGGCGGTTGCCATGTCGATGATGGTGTTCACGCCGTTTATGAAGAAGAAAAATGCCAGCAGATAGACCAAAATATGGGGCTCTTTCACTGCGTGCTTCAAGGTAGAACCCAGCTGGCGGAAGGCGTCGGTAATGGCGTGCCCCTGCTTCTGGGCAAAGGCGGTCTGGCGGTAGCGCTTGGCAAGGGGGACAGAGCATACGATCCACCATACCGCGGTGATCAGAAACGCGATGACCATGGCGGTGCTTTGGGTAATGCCGAAGCTTTCGTGCATCAGCACCACCACAAGGCAGACCACAAAGGGGATCACAGAGCCGATATAGCCGTAGGCGAAGCCCATGGAGGAGATCTTGTCCATCCGGCTTTCTGTGGTGATCTCCGGAAGCATGGAGTCATAGAACACGATGCTGGAGGAGAAGCCCACCTTGGCGATGATGAAGATCACTAAGAATGCCAGCCAGCCTTGGGGAATGCCCAAGATCGCGCAGCCTACCGCGCCCAAAAGCACGGTAGCGAGGAAGATGGGCTTTTTGTAGCCCCGGTCGGTCAGCGAGCCGCAGATGGGGCCGATGATGGCGACCAAGAGGGTGCAGATAGAGCCGGCATAGGCCCAGTAGCTTAGGTACATATCCTCATGGACACCGGCGGCGGTGGCGAGGGCGTTGAAGTAGATGGGGACCAGAGTGGCAACCAGCAGGATGAAGGCGGAGTTGCCCACATCGTAGAGGATCCAGCTGCGTTCCAGTGCAGTGAGCTTAAATTTCTCTTTTCTCTCTTTCATAAATACCTCTTTTTATCCGAATATCGGTTCAAATTCCGGTCCAAATGGCGCCGTGTAGGTCATATGGGCCTGAAGCTGGGAGAGCATTTCGGGGAACTGGGCAGCGGCCTTTTCGTACAGCTCCAGCAGCGGTTCATTAAGATGGACGCAGCTGGGATTGGGGGCAGCGGGGATCATCAGTCCGGTGAACTCCCGGGCAACAACACCCATGCCCTTCTGGATCACGGTGCGCTTTGCACCCTCCGGTGCGGACAAGAGCCTCACGATGAAGGCCATGCCGTTTACGCTGTCCTTGATATTTCTGGGGGTGGCAGGGGAATAGAATTTTGCAACAGTTTCACATTCGCCCGGGGTGATCTTTAAGTGATTGCTTAAATCCTGGGCGCAGGCAGGGATCTTTCCGTCTTTTTCCAGTAAATACCGTTCAAACTCGCCCTCGATCTCTAAGTGGGTGGCGCTGCCTGCTTTGGCCTGCTCCGACACGAAGGGGTGGATCACAGAGTCCAAGCAGTAGTGGCACAGGCAACCGTAAAGGTATGCCAGAGCGGCTTCCGACCGCTCCAGCCGAACAGCACGGCAGACCCGCTGGAAAAATTCCTGCCCGGTCTGCTCATGGAACTTGACTCCCAGATACCGGGCAGTGGCATTCAGGGGGAAAGCGTGATAATAAAAGATGTCCGGTCCGTGAAGACCCAGATCATAAAGACTGCGGAAACGCTGAACTGTCCGGCGCACATCTGCGGGCATTCCCGGCAAAAGTGTTGCGCCAAAACGGTAATGGGCGTATACAGACGGCATAGGCTCCCTCCTCAACAAATCATTCCATTTTTATTCTACACGAAAGTAGCGGGTATGGCTAGTGTTTCTGTAAAATTTCTCAATATTTTTATCTATGCCGGATAGTTTGCATTTATGACTGCCCTATGCTATAATATCCGAAAAAATCAGGAGGGGATTTTTAAGTGGAGACCCGGAAGTTATTTTACGAAGATTGCCATATAAAGGAGTTCACCGCCCGGGTCATTTCCTGCCGGGAAACGGAAAATGGGTATCTGGTGACACTGGATGCCACCGGTTTTTACCCCGAAGGGGGCGGGCAGGCCAGCGACACCGGTATGCTGGGGGATGCCCGGGTGATGCATGTGCAGGAGCAGGGGGAGGAAATCCTCCATCTTTGCGACAAGGCGCTGCCAATAGGGCAGCAGGTGCAGGGTGCGATCGATTACGACCGCCGGTTTGATCTCATGCAGCAACATACCGGCGAGCATATCCTCTCCGGTATCATTCACAGAAAATTCGGCTACCACAATGTGGGCTTCCACATGGGAAAAGAGTTTATCGAGATCGATTTTGACGGCCCGATCACTGGGGAGCAGATCGCGCAGATCGAGGCGGAGGCCAATGCAGTTATCTGGCAGAATTTGCCGGTAAAGTGCTGGTGTCCGTCCCGGGAGGAGCTCCCCAATGTGCCCTACCGGAGCAAGCGGGCATTGCCCTGGCCGGTGCGGATCGTGGAAGTTCCCGGCGTCGACAGCTGTGCCTGCTGCGGCGTTCATGTGGCGAACACCGGCGAGGTGGGCATCATCAAGATCGTGTCCTGGGTGAAGTTCCACGAAGGTGTCCGGCTGGAGATCCTCTGCGGCGGCAGAGCCTACCGGCATGTAAGCGCCGTGTGGGAGCAGAACCGGCAGGTTTCCCAGAGCTTTTCTGCAAAAATGCTGGAAACCGCCGAGGCTGCCCGGAAGATGAATGAGGCATTGGCGGCGGAAAAATTCCGGGCTGGCTGCATGGTGAAAAAGTGGTTCGGCGCCATTGCAGAAAGTTATGCAAACTGTGGTGATGTGCTGTATTTTGCTCAAGAGCTGAAATTCGGGGAGGTGCGGGAGCTGGCGGACTTGATCGCAGAAGCTTGCGGCGGTCGTGCAGCGGTGTTCTCCGGAACGGAGGAGAGCGGCTACAGCTTCTGCATGGTCAGCCGAACAGAAGATTTGCGGCCTCTTGGCAAGGAGCTGACTGCTGCCTTGCATGGCAGAGGCGGCGGCAAGCCGGAATGCCAGCAGGGAACAGTGTCTGCCTCCCGGAAAGAGATCGAAGCCTTTTTTGAACATGATTAAATAGCTAATAGAAAGGCCCCCTTGTGTAAAGGGGGCTGGCAGCGAAGCTGACTGGGGGATTGTCACTAATTGTGGTATGATTGCCACCGGCAATCATTGAGATTTGTTACGCTGCGCTTTGCAACAGCCCCTCCGCCAAAAATCAAAGATTTTTGTCACCTCCCCTTACACAGGGGAGGCTTTTGTGTTTAACGATATTGGATTTAGGCTGTCCGCTTTTTGTTAATCGATCTTCACAGGACGCATAGCGCCGTAGCTGTCAAAACGGGTATCCATCAGATCGGTGAGGAATACCAGCCGGATCTCCGGGTCGGCAAGACCGGTGCGCTGGGCGATGCCGGCAGCTTGGGCAGCTGCCACATTCTCCAAGTACAGCCGGCTTCTGCCCTCAGGCAGGACGAAGGTGTCCGCGCTGTTAGAGAAGGACACGGCAAAGGAATCCGTGGAGCAGACATTTACCAGCTTGGCGGCGGTATCGTTGATGGCGGCCACCCGGTCATCGGGGAAGTAGATTTTTTGGGTGTCCGGAATGGCGAAATCCGTAAAGACTACCTCGTCAAAGCCCATAAGGCGAAGCTCCGTGGCGATCTGGATCAGATAGGTCAGTGTACCGTCGGCAAGGGGGTTCAGCCAGTAGCACCGGTCTGAATCCATCCACAGCGACCAGCGGTTGGGATTGAAAATGCCGTTGTCCACATTGTTAAGACCAAACCAGTAATCCCGCAGAGCAGGCACCCGGGCGATGAGATAATGATCTGTCTGCTGCAGATAGCCGATCAGATCGTCCATTCGGGCGGTGTCTACGGAGGATGCGTTCTGTCCCAGATTGGTGGTGTAGTAGAATTCACCCCGGATGTTCTTTACATCCAGCAAAACCGGCGTGCCGGCAGGGACGGACTTCAGCGCTGTTTCCACAGCATCAAAGTTTTTGGACAGCATGGTGCCAGAAACATAGAAGCCACTTAGCTGGGTCAGCTCCGTGCTTTCGGGGGTGATCACATTAGCGCCTTCGTTATAATAGATGTCAATGGTCTCACCGGGGGCAGGAGGCTCAGCCAGCTGACCTTGGGGGAACTCCATAGAAAGATCGAAATTCAGCAAAGCGCCATCCCGGGTATAGAGAACATATCGGTTCAGCCACAGCAGCCAGCACAGCAGTATGCCGGCGGCGATGAGCAGCAGCACCAGCAGCGTAACACTGAAATTACGCAGGGCGCTGCGGACGCGGTAGGGTATCATATCAGCTTCTCCTTTGTGCAGTGATGCAGCGCCAGTCTTCCCCGGCGCGGAGGGAGGTAACGGTAATGCCTGCGCGCTTTAACGCGGCAGTGACTTCGTCTAAGCGATCGGCAAGGATGCCGGAGCAAATGAGGATGCTGTCCTTCTCCAGAAATTTCGGCAGCACCGGGGCGAGGCTGATGATCACATCGGCCACGATGTTCACCAGCACCAAATCGTACCGCTGCTGAGAAAGGGTGTCCATCAGCTTCCGGTCGGTGGTCACGTTGCCGGTGAGGGCGGTGAATTCCGGGGAGGAAAGGCCGTTGTAGGCGGCGTTTTCCCGGGCGATGTCCTCGGCCTTGGGGTCAATGTCCACGCCGATGGCGCTTTCCGCGCCAAGCCGTAGGGCGGCGATGGACAAAATGCCGCTGCCGCTGCCCAGGTCCAGGCAACGGCTGCCGGGGGCGACGATCTCCTCCATGGCGGCCACCACCATCTGGGTGGAGGGATGAGCGCCGGTGCCGAAGGTCAAGCCCGGGTCAAGGATTACGGGGATCCGGTCGCCGGAATATTCCTGAGCCAGCCAGTAGGGCAGGACGATCATCTTCTGTCCCAGCTCCACCGGGGGATAATTCTCTTTCCAGCTTTCCTCCCAATCGGTTTCGGGGAGGGTGGTGATATCCATGGCAAGGGATAGTTCCTCTGCCACCTCTTTCAGCCGGGCGAGGGAAGTGTCGTCTGTATCCTCCAGATATAGCTTGATCCGGGAAAGGCCTTGCAGTTTTTGCTGCAGATCTTCATCAATATAGTCCCAATATGCCTTATTGTTTTCCAGAAATTCTTCAAATTCCTGCTGATCTTCCAGCACCAGATCGGAAAAACCGGCAGCGGTCAACGCCGCGGCGGCCGCTTCCACATCGTGATCCACCGTGCTGAGGGTAATTTCCAACCAAGCCATATGGGCCTCCTTCCCGGACGATAAGTCCATAGTTTCTTCCATTGTAGCGCATCCCGGGAAAAATCGCAACCGGAAAGATGTTAATTTTCCGGTTACCACTTCCTATTTCCCGGAAAGTGGTATATAATAAGCACGATAGAAAGATAAATGATCGTTTAGCTTAACAAAGGCTCCCTTGTGTAAAGGGAGCTGTCAGCCGAAGGCTGACTGAGGGATTGTCACTAATCGTGGTATGATTGCCACCGGCAATCATTGAGATTTGTTACGCTGCGCTTTGCA